>NZ_JBSGXU010000070.1:0-37877 GCF_053610205.1 Streptomyces sp. NPDC054932
CGCGCCTCAAACGCCGGCGAGGCTGTATGTGGCCCCGGCCGTGCAAAGTAAGGGGCCGGCGAGGCTGAATCGGCCCGGCGCAGCCGGAGTCGGCCCGGCGGAGCCGGAGGGGGCTACCAGCCCTGTAGGGGTGGGGATACGCCCGTCGGTGGGGTGGTCCAGGGACGGGTCAGGGACGCCCACACCACGAAGGCCACCGCGGCAGCGAAGAGCACGGCCCAGCCCAACCGCCGCAGCGCCCGCCGACGCCGCAGGAGCCGGTCGCCCCGGGCCGCCGCGCCCGCCGCGAGCCCCGCCGGCACCGTCGGGTGGGGCCCCTCCAGGAGCTGCCTGACCTGGGCTTCCTTCCGGTCCGGGATCCCGCTCACGCCGCCTCCCGGGATCTCAGCGCGGCCACGGCCCGGTTGCACAGCACCCGTACCCGCTCGACCGGCATCCCCAGCTGCGCCGCCGTGACCTCCTCCGCAACGCCTTCGTAGAGGCGCAGGACGAGGACCAGCCGCTCCGGCGGGCTCAGCCGTGCCAGCAGGCCGGTGCCCCCGTGCTGGCGCCACCCGGTCCGGGCGAAGTCCGTGCACAGTTGATGGCGGGTGAAGTCGTAGGGATCGTCCCCGCGCAGGCGCCGCCAGTTCGCGTACGTACGGGCGAGCGCGCCCGCCAGCAGCCGGCGGGCCGATTCCGGTTCACCGGTCAGCAGCACCGCGACATGCAGGAGCCGCCCTGCCGCGCCCGCGACGAAGGCTTCGAACTCCGCGTAGGAGCCCGCCTGTTGATCAACCACCCGCATAGTCCACATAGTGCGGGCAGCGGGGCGGCCCGGGTCAAGAGGACGGACGGACTCCGCTCAGGAGGCGGGGCCTGCTTCGGCCACGGCCGCCATGAGGTCCGACAGCGACAGGTTGAAGCGCGTCAGCAGTCCGGTGAAGGACTCGCGCTCGCCCTCGCTCCAGCCCTCCGTCACGCGGGCCATCAGCTCGCGGCGCGAGGAGCGGACCTCCTCCAGCCGGGCCAGCCCCCGGGGGGACAGCGCGAGCACCACGGCCCGACCGTCCTCGGGGTGCGAGGTCCGCTTGACCAGGCCGCTGTCGACCAGCGGCGCGACCTGCCGGGTCACGGTGGAGGAGTCGATGCCCATGCCGCCGGCGAGCGCCTTGACGCCCATCGGGCCCTCCAGGTCGAGCCGGTTCAGCAGCAGGTACGCGGCGCGGTCCATCGAGTTGCGTGCCTGGCCCACACCGCCCAGACGGGTCTGCTCGGCACGGCGCGCGAAGACCGCCACCTGGTGCTGGAGCGCGTCGAGGAGACCGGCTCCGGCGGGCGCGTCGGGCGCCGTGGGCAGATCGGAATTGGCCGGGGTGGAAGGCATGGCCGTGGGCTCTCTTCGCGTGGGTCCGACAAGGTTGGGGGACAGAGTACGCGGCCGTGCGGCGGCTCGTACGCCTCGTACGAGAACTGATACGGCCCGTTCGTGCCCCCGCCGCGAGGGTGTCCCGGATGGCGAGATATCGCCCCTCGTACCGCCCCTCCCGCGGCCCCTCCCGCAGCCCCGGGCCGGCCCCTGCCGGGGCTGCGAGACTGGCGGCATGAACTACCGCGTGCCCCAGCCCCTCCCGCAGGTCATCCTCGACGACGTCCGGGGGGCTCAGAAGATGCTGTCCGGTGTCTCCCGGGTGACCGCGATGGAGGGCAGCCGGCACCTCTCCTCGCTCACCGGCTCCCCGGTCCACCTCAAGTGCGAGAACCTCCAGCGCACCGGCTCCTTCAAGCTCCGCGGCGCCTACGTGCGCATCGCGGGCCTGCGGCCCGAGCAGCGGGCCGCCGGTGTCGTCGCCGCCAGTGCCGGTAACCACGCGCAGGGCGTGGCGCTGGCCTCCTCCCTCCTCGGCGTCCGCTCCACCGTGTTCATGCCGGTCGGGGCGCCGCTGCCGAAGGTGGCCGCGACCCAGGAGTACGGCGCCGAGGTGCGCATGCACGGGCAGGTCGTCGACGAGACCCTCGCGGCCGCGCAGGAGTACGCGGACCGCACCGGCGCGGTGTTCATCCACCCCTTCGACCACCGCGACATCATCGCGGGCCAGGGCACCGTCGGCCTGGAGATCCTGGAGCAGTGCCCGGAGGTGCGGACCATCCTCGTCGGTGTCGGCGGCGGCGGTCTCGCGGCGGGTGTCGCGGTCGCCGTGAAGGCGCTGCGGCCCGACGTACGGATCATCGGGGTGCAGGCGGCGGGCGCGGCCGCGTACCCGCCCTCGCTCAAGGCCGGACACCCCGTCTCGATCGACGAACCGATGACGATGGCCGACGGGATCAAGGTCGGCCGCCCCGGCGATGTTCCCTTCAGGATCATCGGCGAACTCCTCGACGACGTACGCACCGTCTCCGAGGACGCCCTCTCCAGCGCCCTCCTGCTGTGCCTGGAGCGGGCCAAACTGGTGGTCGAACCGGCAGGGTGCAGCACGGTCGCCGCCCTGCTCAGCGAGCCCGAACTGTACGGCGGCGGCCCGGTGGTGGCCGTCCTGTCCGGCGGGAACATCGACCCGCTGCTGCTCCAGCGGATCCTGCGCCACGGCATGGCGGCGGCGGGCCGGTACCTGTCCCTGCGGCTGCGCGTGGCCGACCGGCCGGGCGCGCTGGCCGGGCTCCTGGCGGTGTTGTCAGTGGTGGATGCGAACGTGTTGGACGTGAGCCACGTGCGGACGGACCCGCGGCTGGGGCTCACGGAGGTGGAGGTGGAGCTGCACCTGGAGACGAAGGGCCCGGAGCACTGCGCGGAAGTCGCGCGTTCCCTGCACGGCGCGGGCTACAAGGTGATGAGCTAGGGCCCCTGCCCGCGGGACGTCCCCCGTTCGGCCGAGCAGGACCTGCCGAGCGCTCATAGGATTTGCGTAGAAATGCCCTGAATATCCTGATTCTACTGGCCCGATTCACTGGGAGAATCCATATGCCAGGCGCTATCTACGCCGAAGGTCTGGTCAAGACCTTCGGCGACGTACGGGCTCTGGACGGCGTGGACCTCGATGTCCCCGAAGGCACCGTCCTGGGTCTGCTCGGCCCGAACGGCGCGGGCAAGACCACGACCGTACGCGTCCTGACCACCCTCCTGCGGCCCGACAGCGGCAAGGCCGTCGTCGCCGGCATCGACGTACTCAAGCACCCCAACGAAGTCCGGCGCGCCATCGGCCTGTCCGGCCAGTTCGCGGCCGTCGACGAGTACCTGACCGGCCGCGAGAATCTCCAGATGGTCGGCCAGCTCTACCAGATGAAGGCCAGGGCGGCGAAGGTCCGGGCCGCCGAACTCCTCGAACGCTTCAACCTCGGCGACGCCGCCGACCGCATGGCCAAGACCTACTCCGGCGGCATGCGCAGGCGCCTCGACCTCGCGGCCGCCCTCGTCGTCAGCCCGCCCGTGATGTTCATGGACGAGCCGACCACCGGACTCGACCCCCGCAACCGCCAGCAGCTGTGGGGCATCATCCAGGAACTGGTCGCCGGCGGCACCACCCTGCTCCTCACCACCCAGTACCTGGAGGAGGCCGACCACCTCGCGCACGACATCTGCGTGGTCGACCAGGGCAAGGTCATCGCGCGCGGCACCTCCGACCAGCTCAAGGCCCGCACGGGCGGCGAGCGCGTGGAGGTCGTCGTCCACGAGCGGGACCACATCACCACCGCGCGCGAGGTGCTCGCCGGCTTCGGCAAGGGCGAGACCACGGTCGAGGAGCACACCCGCAAGCTGACCGTGCCCGTGTCCGGCGGCGCCAAGCTGCTCGCCGAGGTCATCCGCGAACTCGACGGCCGCGGCATCGAGATCGACGACATCGGCCTGCGCCGCCCCACCCTCGACGACGTGTTCATCTCCCTGACCGGACACGCGGCCGAACGGGCCGCGGGCGGCGGCGACCAGGCGGCGGCCGCCCCCGGGACCAAGGGCCGCAAGGCGGCGGCCAGGAAGGAGGAGGTGAAGTGAGCAGCATGAGCGACTCGCTGGTCATCGCGCGGAGGAACGTCATCCGCCTGACCAGGATTCCCGAGATGGTCGTGTTCGGCCTGATACAGCCGATTATGTTCGTGGTGCTCTTCAGTTACGTCTTCGGCGGCTCGATGGTGATCGGCGGGTCGACCAGCGCCAGCGCCTACCGCGAGTTCCTGATGGCGGGCATCTTCGCCCAGACCGTCACCTTCGCCACCGCGGGCGCCGGCGCGGGCATCGCCGACGACATGCACAAGGGACTGATCGACCGCTTCCGCTCGCTGCCCATGGCCCGCGGCGCCGTGCTGACCGGCCGCACCCTGGCGGACCTGATGCAGACCGCGCTGACCATGGTGGTGCTGGCGGTCGTCGCCCTCCTCGTCGGCTGGCGCATCCACGAGGGCGTGCCCAAGGCGCTCGCCGGCTTCGCCCTGCTCCTCCTCCTCGGTTACGCCTTCTCCTGGATCGGCGCCCTCATCGGCCTGTCGGTGCGCACCCCGGAGGCGGCCACCTCGGGCGGACTGATCTGGCTGTTCCCCGTCACCTTCATCTCCAACGCCTTCGTCCCCACCGAGAACATGGCGAGCTGGCTCCAGCCCATCGCCGAGTGGAACCCGTTCAGCGCCACCGTCCAGGCCTGCCGCGAGCTCTTCGGGAACCCCGGTGTCTCCCGCTCCGACGCCTGGCCGATGGTCCACCCGATCTGGGCCTCGCTGATCTGGTCGGTCCTGATCATCCTGCTCTTCCGTACGCTCGCGGTCCGCAAGTACCGCTCGGCGACCGCGTAGGGCCGTACCCGGACACACGGATGCCCGGCCGGGGCGGACCCGGCCGGGCATCGTGCTGAGCCGATCAGGAAGGAATCGGTGACCGAGGGTGATCAGCCGGTGAAGGGCTTGACATCCAGGATCTTGACCGAGGCCTTCTTGCCGTTCGGCAGCTCGTACTCGGCGTCCTCGCCGATCGCCTTGCCCAGGACACCGCTGCCCAGCGGGGACTGGGGGGAGTACGTCTCGAAGTCCGCGGACGCGTACTCACGCGAGGCCAGCAGGAACTCCATGGTGTCGTCCTCGTCGCCGTCGAAGGCGATCTTGACGAGCGTGCCGGGGGCCACCACGCCGTCGGACGCGGGCGCGGTGCCGACCTTGGCGTTCTCCAGGAGCTGCGTGAGCTGGCGGACCCGGAGCTCCTGCTTGCCCTGCTCCTCCTTGGCCGCGTGGTAACCACCGTTCTCGCGCAGGTCGCCCTCCTCGCGGGCGGCTGCGATCTTCGTGGCGATCTCCGTACGGGCAGGACCAGAGAGGTAGTCCAGCTCCGCCTTCAGCTGGTCGTACGCCGCCTGGGTCAGCCAGGTGACGCTTTCGCTCGTCTGGGTCACGGGTGCTCCTCGTCGGTACAGGGGACTACTGACCGCCAGTGGCGGACGAAACCACGAGCCTAACAATTCGGGAAGAAAAGGGGGAGGACCCCAGAGGCTCATTGCCTCGTGGGGCGCGTCTTCAATCCTCTTCGGGCCTCAGTGGGCGGAGGCCGCCGGCTGGCAGCCGACCAGCTCGATCATCGTGGCCCGGCTGGTGGTCTTCAGGGTGACGACCTCGTCCACCCGCGACCGGTCCTGGGCGAAGGTGAAGTCCGCGCGGCCCACCTCGGCGTGCTCCTTGTCCTGGGAGCTCAGGGAACAGACCCCGGTGACCGAAAACTCCTTGCGGACCTCCAGGTGCACCTTCACCTCGGTGTCCGAAATCACCTGGAACTTGATCACTTCGGCGCTCACGCTCTGCCCCGCGACGTAGCCCCAGCCGATCCAGCCGATCACACCCAGTAGCAGGGCACCCAGTACGGACCCGATGATCTTGAGCTTCCGGTCCGCACGCTCGTCCGCCGACCGGCCGTACCGGCCCTCGGGCAGTCCCTCGCGCACCGCGCTCATGATCGTTCCTCTCGCCGGGACGCCTGGGCGACCCCTGGAATTTTCCGCCCCCCGGTTCGGTCACTATAGGAGCTGAGTGTCGCGCCGAATCGCAGAGGATCCTGTTTTGACCGAGCAGCTTCGACTGATGGCCGTCCACGCCCACCCCGACGACGAGTCGAGCAAGGGCGCGGCCACCATGGCCAAGTACGTGTCCGAGGGGATTCCCGTGCTGGTCGTCACCTGCACCGGTGGCGAGCGCGGCTCCATCCTGAACCCCAAGCTCCAGGGCGACAAGTACATCGAGGACAACATCCACGAGGTCCGCGCCAAGGAGATGGACGAGGCGCGCGACATCCTCGGCGTCGAGCAGGAATGGCTCGGCTACGTGGACTCCGGCCTCCCGGAGGGCGACCCGCTGCCTCCGCTGCCCGAGGGCTGCTTCGCACTCGCGGACGTCCACGAGGCCGCCGGCGAGCTGGTGAAGAAGATCCGCGCCTTCAAGCCGCAGGTCGTCACCACCTACGACGAGAACGGGGGCTACCCGCACCCCGACCACATCATGACCCACAAGATCTCCATGCTGGCCTTCGAGAGCGCGGCCGACACCGAGAAGTACCCGGAGAGCGAGTACGGCCCGGCCCACCAGCCGCAGAAGCTCTACTACAACCAGGGCTTCAACAAGCCGCGCACGATCGCCCTCCACGAGGCGCTGCTCGCACGCGGCCTGGAGTCCCCCTACGGGGAGTGGCTGGAGCGCTGGAAGGAGTTCGAGCGCAAGGAGCGGACCCTGACCACCCACGTGCCCTGCGCCGACTTCTTCGAGATCCGTGACAAGGCGCTCATCGCGCACGCCACCCAGATCGACCCGGACGGCGGCTGGTTCCGCGTCCCGATGGACATCCAGAAGGAGGTCTGGCCCACCGAGGAGTACGAGCTGGCGAAGTCGCTCGTCGACACTTCCCTCCCCGAGTCCGACCTCTTCGCGGGCATCCGGGAGAATGCTTAGCCATGAGCGCTACGCAGGCAGCACTGACCCAGCTCCTCCCGCTGGCGGGTGACACCTTCGACAAGAACAAGGTGACGCCCGGCCTCCTCGGCTTCGTCGTGTTCGCGGCCCTCGCCATCGGCGTGTGGGCCCTGATGAAGTCGATGAACCGGCACATGGGCCGGGTGGACTTCCAGGAGGCCCCGGAGCCCGCGGCGACGGCCGCGCCCGGCGCGGACGGCACCCGGGCCCCGTAAGGCCGTACGGGGCCCCTACGGCGGGGCGCCCGTCAGGCCCTTCGCGTGTTCGCGTGAGCGCCGCCCCGGCCGGGACGACCGGCGGGGCGGCCGCTTCCGCGCGGGCTGGCGGGGCACACACACCGGGCCGGGCGCACCGGGCCAGGCGCACCGGACTGCGCGCGGGCCCCGCAGGCAGCCCTCCCGGGCCCCGGGAGCCGGGCTCGTGGCCCGCGGAGGACTTCACGGGCACCGGGGGAACCGGACGCCCTCAGCCGCACCCGCACCCCGCACGCGCACCCCCGCACCCCGCAGGCCCGGACAGCCACCCGCGGCCCACCGGCCCCGCACGGGTCACACCACCGGGACCCCCATGACCTCCCGGGAATGCAGATTCGGAACCAGGCCGAGCCGCCACGCCTGCCAGCCCTCCGCCGGGTCCACGCCCCGGCCCAGGATCACCCCGTACGTCTCCAGGCAGTCCTCCAGCCGGCCGTCCCGCGCCGGATGCGGCGCCCGCACCAGCCGCTCCAGCTCCGCCCGCGCCTCCTCCGGCGCCGCCGGCACCGCGTACGGCAGCATCGTGCACCGCAGGAAACGTGCCCAGTCCTCCCCGCGCCGGTCCCCGTACGAGATGAACAGCCGCACCGCCTCCTCGCACAGATCCAGTGCCTGCGACAGCCTGCCGTTGCCCGCGTCGATCACCGCCAGCTCCAGACACGTCCACGCCTCGCCGTGCGCCAGCCCGATCCGCCGGAAGTCCGCCCGCGCGTCCACCAGCAGCTGACGGGCGAAGCCGGAGTTGCGCAGGTTCCCCGTCTGCGCCGCCCGCTGGTCCCGCGTCACCCGGCCCGAATGATGGCGGGCGTACGCCAGCCCGTACACGTCCCGCATCCGCGAGAACATCGTCCGGGCCCGCTCCAGCTCCCGTACCGCCTCGTCACGCCCGCCGCCCACCTCCAGCGCCTGCCCGAGGTAGTACTGCGTCCACGCCTCACCGCGCGCGTCCTCCGCCTCCCGGTGCCGGGTCAGGGCCTCCCGCAACCCCTCCACCGCCGGCCCGGGATCCCCGTCCACCACCCGGGCCCGCCCCAGCTGCGTCAGCGCCCAGGCCACACCACGGTCGTCGCGGGTACGGCCGTACAGGTCCAGGGCCAGCCGCAGCTCCACCTCCGCCCGCTCCACGTCCCCGAACCGCAGATGCACCTGACCCAGCTGGAAATGCGCCCACGCCTCCCCGTGCACGCTCTCGTTCTCCCGGTGCAGCACCAGCGAGGTCTCCAGCAACCGGGCCGCCTCCGCCAGATGCGCCCGGTCCCGCTCCACCGCCGCCAGCGCGTGCAGCCCCCACGCCCGGTCACCCGCCAGCTCCGCCGGCTCCTGCAGCACCAGCGCCTCCCGGATACGGACCGCCGCCTCCGGAAGATTGCCCTGGTGGTGCAGGGTGATCCCGAGCGAGATCAGGGCCATCGCCGCCGCGGCCTCCTGATCCGCCTCCATGTACTGGTCCACCACCGAGGCCAGCGTCGTACGGGCCTTGTCCAGCTCGCCCAGCTGGCGCGCCGCGATACCCGTACGCCACTGCACCGACCGCACCAGCCGGCCCTGCTGCCCCTTCACCCCGTTCTGACCCGCCGACACCGCCTGCGTCAGCTCATCGATCTCACCCAGCCGGTACAGGTCCCCGCGCAGCAGACAGAAATCGCACAGCGCACCCAGCAGATCCAGCACCGCCTGCTGATCCACCCCCTCCGAATGCCGCAGCGCCGCCGTGATGAAGCTCGACTCGTCGTCCAGCCAGCGCAACGCCGCATCCAGCGAGGTGAAACCGTGCCCCCCGAACTGGTTGGCCCGCGTCGACATCTTCCCGTCGACCATCCGGATCACCGCGTCCGCGAGCTGCGCGTAATTGCGGATCAGCCGCTCGTGCGCCGCCGCCGCCCGCACCCGGTCCGCGTCCGTCGCCGCATCCTCCGCCGCCGACCGCGCCGCCGCGTACGAACGCACCGCGTCATGCATCCGGAACCGCTGACCGCGCACCCGCTCGATCAGCCCGGCCTCCCACAACTCCTCCAGCGTGCGCAGCGCCGCCGCCTCCGGTACGTCCGCCAGCGCGGCCGCCGCCGCACCACCGAGCGACGCCCGCCCGGCCAGCGGCAACCGCCACAGCAACTGCCGGGCGGGCTCGGCCAGACGGGCATCGGCCGCGCGCAGCGCCGCCTCCACCGGATCCGCCGCCGCACCGAGGGCCGGCTCCAGGCCCCCGCCCGCCGGCTCCAGGCCCCCGCCCGCCGGCCCCCGGCTCCCGGCCGCCGGCCCCAGGCCCCCGCCCGCCAGCGGAGCCAGCATGCGCAGCGCCAGCGGGAGCCCACCGCTCAGCTCCACCACCGCCGCCACGTCCTCCTGCGCAGCCCCCGCCCCCGGCCCGGCCGCCACGACCAGCTCCGCCGCCTCGTCCCGCGCCAACCGCTCCACCGGCAGCTGGTACACCCACGCCGCCAGATCCGCGGGCAGCTCCAACGGCTCCCGCGCCGTCACCAGCACCAGGCTCTCGGAACGCTCCGGAACCAGCACCCGTACCTGCGCCGCATCCACCGCGTCGTCCAGCAGCACCGTCACCGGCAGCCCCTGCAGGTGCTGGTGGTACAGCTCACCGAGCCGCCGCACCTGCTGCTCCGCCGAGGCACCCTCCCGGAACAGCAACTGCTCGCGGGGCGCACCCAGCCGGTTCATCAGGTGCAGCAGCGCCTCGCGCGTCGAAAGCGGCGCCTCCCCGGACGCCTCCCCGGCCGAACCGCCCCGCAGATCCACCACGCACGCGCCCCGGAACTGATCCCGCAGACCGTGCGCCGCCCGCAGCGCCAGCGCCGTACGGCCCACCCCGGGCTCACCGTGCAGCACCACCACCACCGGACGGGTCTCCGTACTCGCCCGCGCCGCCTGCACCCACTGCGCGATCCGCGTCAGCTCCGCGCGCCGACCCGCGAACGGCTCGGCCGGCGCCGGCAGCTGCCCGAAGGAATGCTCCAGCGCACTGCGCCTCCGCGCCTCCGCGCTGCGGTCCGTACCGCGCAACTGCGGCGCCGGCCGCGGCGCCGCCGCCCGGACCACCGGCCGGGCCGCCCGGGCCGCAGCGGCCACCGCACGCTGCTGCTCCAGGAACGGGCGTATCCCGCGCACCTCCAGCGCCGACAGCCACTGCAGTCTCAACTGCTCCGGCCCGCCCGGACGGCCCAGCTCCCCGGCCCGCCGGTTCGCGGCCGGCAGGTGCAGCGCCGTCACCTTCGCCACCGTCGCCACCGCCCCCGCGATCCCCACCACCGCGCCCACGGTCAGCGCCGTACCGGCCGCCACACCGAACGACAGGTCCGCCCCGACGGCCGTGGCCGCCGCAACCGCCGTCACCAGCGCCGCCGTGGACGTGTTGCCCCGCCGGAAGGCCTCACCCAGCGACTGGTCCCCGGCCGCCGCCTCGTCCAGGGCCCGCACGTACGCCTCGTACTCCGGCGCCGCACTCGCGGCGAGCGCGTCCAGCGCCTCCCTGCCCCGCGCCAGCAGCGTCGCCCGGTCGATGCCCGCACCCGGTCCCCGCTGCGCAGCCTCGTCCACGGCCCGCTCCAGCAGTCGCTCGGCCTCACCGCGATGGCTGTCCCGCATCGGCATCCCCCTAAGAGAGCTCCGGCAACGAGCCCCAAGTGTCCTGCGGGACTCCCCCGAACGCGAGGGAATCTGAGCTACTTCAGAGGGAACCGGTCACTCCCTCGTACAGTCGGATCGAAAAACATCAACTCCCGTGAGCGCGAGGCTTCATGACGTCACAGAAGGTGCGCACCGCGGCACTCCTGTGCGCCGCACTGCTCCTGCCCGGCCCCCTCGCCGGATGCCAACGCCCGCCGACCGAACCGGGATTCGCGGTGCGCCACGAGGAACCGGCCCCCGCGGACCGGGCCGACGCCGCCTTCCTGCGGCAGCGGCGCATCACCGAGACCGTCGCCGCCGACCTCAACGCATACCTGGACCTCCCCCACCGGATCGAGGTCGTCACCCGCTCCTGCGCGGGCGAAGGCAGCGGCTACGACCCCGGGACCCGCCGCATCGAGCTCTGCTACGACGACCTGACCGAGGACCGCACGCTCTTCGAGACCGCCGACCGCGGTCCGGCCGACGAACCACTCGCCGCCGTCGTCCGCGAAACGCTCTACCACGAGGCGGGCCACGCCCTCATCGACGCGCTCGGCCTCCCGGCCCCCGGCGACCGCGCCGAGGAGGATGCCGCCGACCGCTTCGCCCAGCTGATGCTGCTGCGCGAAGGCCGGCCGGAGGGCGAGGCCGCCCTGCTGGCCGCCGCCCGCGCCTACGACCTCACGGCGGCGGCCCACCCCGAACCGGACCCCGAGGACGAACACGCCCCGGACGCGGTCCGCGCGGAATCCCACCGCTGCGCGGCCTACGGCGCCGCCCCCACCCGCCACCCCGACCTCGCCACCTCCGCCCGCGCGCACTGCCCCCGCACCTGGACCACCACACACGACACCTGGACCGCCGACCTGACACCGCTCCTGCGGTGAGCGCACGAGGGTCGACACAAGGGCGGGACGGAGCCGGCGGTCGTGTCGGAAGGCCCTGGTGTACGGCAGCCCTGCCGGTTTCGTGATTGTCGAGTCCGGCTACCGCTCCGCATAGCGCAGGAACTGCCAGCCCAGTACGGCCAGAGCAAGCGTCTGCGCGAGGGAAACGATCACAAGTAGGGTCTGGGCGGCGGGAGAGCACCAGAATGCGGTCACGCAGATCATCGGCAGGGCCAGGTACGTCAACAGATCCACAGCGGTCTGGAGTCGCTTGCGCGTGGTGCGGCTCGCATCGTCGCGATGGTAGATCTCCCAGCCGAACACCGTGCTGTGGGCGGCGGTGAGCTCGCCCAGCCGCGGTCCCAGCTGATCGCGGATGTAGCAGCCGATCGACGAGATCTTCTCGTCGTTGACGAGGTAGGTCCAGCCCAGAACCAGGCAGATCACGGGGACGGCGAGCAGCAGTTGAGGTCGCCCGCTCTGGACGGTGACCGCCACGGCCGCGGTGGCTGCGGCGAGTGTGAAGTAGAGCAGGTTGTCACGGAACCCTATCCGGGTCTTCTGCTCCTCCTTGATGCAGTCGTACTCGGCCAGCAGGAGTGTGCTCTCGGTGACGTCGTCTGTGGTGGCCACGGCCAATTCCTAAGCTCGGGTCGAGGATGGGCCGACGAGTGGGCGGGCAGGGCTCCGGCGCTCCGACCCCTGCCCGCCCCCGAAGGCCCGGAGCACTCAATCGGCAGTATGGAAGGACGGCAGGTTGTTGGGGTTGTTTCGCTCGATCCAGCCCTTTCCGTCCGCCGCGATTCCTTCCAGGAGGCGGAAGGTGTGAATGAAACCAGCCGCATTGAGGTTGATTTCAGAGATTTCCTGGGCATTTTCGTCCGGCGCCAGTTGATGGGCGTCGGCGTCCTTGACGCGAATGTTCCTGGCCGGCCCGTTGGTGAGGATGAGTTCCAGGTCGTAGCCGGTGTGCGAGTTCTCTGTTACTTGGACGGAGGACAACGCCTCGAACCGGTAGTTGCTGCGCTGCTCGTTTCCGCGCTTCGCGTCGGTGAAATCGATTTCCGAGCTGATTTCGCGAACGCCGTCCTGGGTGACCAGGAACAGGCGGAAGCTGTAGCGCGAGTACCGCCAAGGACCGCGCCTCGCGCGCCCCCGCTTGTAGGGGCGTGCGGGTGTCATCAGGATGGTGTGGGTGATCAGGTCCCGCCAGGTGAGCTGGTAGTGCCGAAGCGCTTCATCGATGAACAGCGTCTTGTCGCAGGTGAGCCAGGTCTCCATTTCCAGCTCACTGGGTCGCGTGGTGTCCAGGAACGACTTCCAGTTCTCGTAAGCGACCTGTCGTGCGGCCAGCCGCTCGTGGTATTCCTGCGTTTCCCTGACCAGTCGGTGCTCTTCACGCCGGGCCTCCAACCATGAGGAAGCAGCCGCGCGTCCGGACCAGACCACACCGACTGCGGCCAAGACGGTCAGCAGTACCCCCGATGCGCCGATACCCGAGACCGCCGTCCCGAACACGGTGAGAGCCGTGATGCCGAGAGCGATGAGGGCGACCACGGACAGGGCCTTCGCCATCGCCGGTGTCTGGTTCTGGTGGCGTTGATCGAACAGGACGCCGCTGTTGTGGCGGTCTCGGGCGTCCTCGGCGAGGTGGCGGATCAACCAGTTGACCCGGTCCACGCCGATTCGGCTCTCTCGGTAGAGGAGCGCGATCTCGGCGGCGAGGCCGTTGCGGACGTGGACCGTGTGCCCGAGCCATTCGTGCGGGGCGAATCCGTGGGGCGCACGGATCGCGAAATAATGATCGAACGAGTGACGGACGCGGTCGGTGAACCCGTCCCCGGTGGGGGCGGGATCGCGCATGTGCGGGACGTGGGGCTCGGTCGTGGCGTTCGGTTGGCGGTCCTGGTACCACCATTGACGACCGAAATGAGTCGCAGCCAGACCCGCGCCGAGCGCCACCAGCAACTCGATGACCGCCTCAGCGGGATCTGCGACCAGCGCCGTGACCCAGAGGACCGTGCTGCTGATGACGAACAGGCCTGCCCGGACCGGGAAGGCTGCCTGGGCGGTGTCAGCGGTGCTCGGGCGGGGCGGCAGGGCTCGTGGCCCGATGGGCTCGGGCTCGAAATAGGCCCAGATCCGGTGGACCCGGTCGTTGCCGAAGCGATCTGCCTCCGCCCGCTCGCGACTCTCCGCCCACAGGCTGTCCTTCAGCCCTCCGGTGAGTACGAGGTCGAGGTGGCGCAGGATCGCCTCGCGCTGGTGGGGCGACAGGGCTCGCAACCGTTCCAGTACGCGCTCCGTGTCGCCGTCCGCGGTGCTGAGCATCGCCAGCAGTTCGAACGTGATGCGCAGGGCGTCCTTCCACTCTCCCTCGTCGTAGCTCTGTACGAGCCGGGAGGCGTGGTGCAGCTGCTGGATTTCTTCGGCGTTGAGGTCGTGGTAGGCGCGCGTACTGAGCATGGCGAGCACCCAGTGGAAACGGACCTCTGCGTTGTCGTGTCCGTGGGCGATCGCATCAGTGATCATTTCGCGAGCGCGGCTGGAGATGCCGTCCTCCAGCAGTCGCACACCCACCTTGTACTTCTCCTGAGGAGAAGCGTCCGGATGGACGAAGTAGACATTGGAGTTGTGTACGGTCTCGGCCTGGATCCCGACGGTGGAGTCGAATGCCGAGTTGTGCGTGCCACTGCTGCTGTTCATGCCGAGCCACCCGCCGCAACGACCAGGGGTGCCAGTTTGGCCACCAGCGCGGGGCACTCTGCGATCAGGCCACGTAACCTCCTGAGCGTCATGACTGCTCGCTTGGACGATTCGGGAGTGTTGTCCTTTGCCGCCCGGCGGGCAGAGTCCAGATCGGTCAGTGCCTCTCGGCAGGTATCGTCGTCGAGAGCGCCATCGGCGTGGTGCCGCATCAGGTGCATGCGAAAGCCGTCCAGTTCCGCGACCAGGTCCTTCGGGCTGCTCACCGTCGGGTCCGTGTTCACGTGGACGTTGCTGTCCTTGACGGAGCCGGCCATGATGCCCACGGTGCTGTCATGCGCGGTGTTGCTGACGCGCTCGTCGAGTCGGTCGGCCGAACGGGCCCTGTCTTTTCCGGACATGGCGATCTGCTCCTGTTCTCCCATGAGCTCCACGGCCAGCCGCGTGGCGAACGCCGCCGCGTTCGCTGCGGCCCGCGGCTGCCAGCTACGGTCCGTTTCGCTGCTCTTCGTGCCGTCCGCCCGGTCACTGATTCCCCGGATGATCGCCACCGGCGCCCCGTTGAGATGACCGGCCTGTGCCACACCGGCGGCCTCCATCTCGATGGCGAGGGCGTCGTTGTAGTGCTGCCGGATCCACTGCGCCTCGGCCGAGATCTTCGAGTTCTGTACGACCTCGCCGGCGGCGATCGCACCGAAGCGCACCTGCGGGGCGTCACCACGTCCGGGCACGTCGTCGGCCCAGTCGTTCACACGAGCGAGGTGCGATCCGAGCTGGCTGATGGCGTGCGGTGCCTCCCATACCCGGGGGCGGGCCTTGAGTCCGTCGTCCTCGCTGGTCCCGCCGTGGTAGGCGTACACGTGTGTGGCCATCACCACGTCGCCCAGCCTGGCGGTTTCCCAGAGGGCGCCGGCGACGCCGACGAAAAGCACGGCCACCGGCGAGAACTCCTGGATCGCGCGCTCAGCGATCACTGCGGCGGAATGATTTCCCTTGTTCGTCAGAGCGAGCGCGACGCGGCATGAGGTGCCCTGCACGGTTCCCACCTCGAACCGCGTCCCACGCTCATGACGGTGTACCTGCGGACCGGCCAACTTCTGGCGCACGGCCTGATATTCGAGATTGAGGGCGGTAAGAATCACCACCAGGTCTTTCGACATCTATCCCTCTTCCCCTCTTGTCGACTCTTCCGTCGTGGATGGCGCAGGTCGGATCAGCGGTGGGAACAACACGGTCTGCGGTCCGGCCTTGTAGAGTCGCGCGGGCCGTCCTCCCGTGGTCCTGCGGCCCGGGCCGGCGGGGACGATGAATCCCTTCGCGGCTTGGACCTTTCGGTAGAAATTGCGGGTGTCGAGTTCGGTACCCCAAACCGCCTCGTACACCTGCTGCAACTCTGCTATGGAGAAGGTCTCTCCGCAGAACGCTGTGGCCAGTGCCGAGAATTCGAGCTTGGTGCGCGCCTGTTCGATTCCCTCCGTCGCGATCCGGTGGTGGTCGAAGGCGAGTTCCACTTCGCCGGACAGAACGGCTTCCGCGGGAACCCATGCGGCGTCGGTGGCATCCGTGCCGGCAACCGGATCGGGGAGTCCCGGCGCGATCGCCAAGTGGGCCACGGAAACGACCCGGCCCCGTGGATCGCGGCCCGAGTCCCCGTAGGTGGCCAACTGTTCGAGATGCACCCGGCCGGAAGTCAGGGCGGTCTCCTCGTTCAGCTCACGGTGGGCGGCGTCCAGGATCTCCTCACCGTCGTGATTCAGGAATCCGCCGGGCAGGGCCAGCGCACCGCGAAAGGGATCTTCGCCCCGCTCCACGAGGAGAACGCACAGTCGACCCTCGCGCAGCGTCAGGATCACGAGATCGACCGTCAACAACACGGAAGTTGGTGACCATGAGTCAGCTTGCATGTCCCGTACGGTACTTCAGTTACTGTCACTTGCACAAGAAGGGTGCTGGAGCGGCTTCCGCCGTTGCATCGTGAAGGCGTTCCGAGTGGTCAACGCGTCGGCCGCTCCGGAGTCGGCACGGTTCGATCGTGGTCTGCTGTTCGATGCGGCCCCGAAGTGGGACGCCGGCGTCGCTGGGCGGGGCCCGATGCTGGGCCGGTCCGGCGGGAACGGGGCAGGCCGCGTGCGTGTCCTGCTGGAGCCGACCCGCGCGCACCGCCCGCAGCCCCGTCCGGCCGCCTGGACCGTTGTGCCGCAGGCAGGCATCGGTCCTCGTGCGCGAGGATGGTCCCATGTCGAACCGCCTCGCGAACGAGACCTCGCCGTACCTGCTCCAGCACGCCGACAATCCCGTCGACTGGTGGCCGTGGTCGCCCGAGGCGTTTGCCGAGGCGCGGGAGCGCGGCCTGCCCGTGCATCTCAGCGTCGGCTATTCGAGCTGTCACTGGTGCCATGTGCTCGAAGCCGAAAGCTTCACCGATGAACTGACGGCGGCTTATCTCAACGAACACTTCGTCAACATCAAGGTGGACCGCGAGGAGCGTCCCGACGTCGACTCCGTCTACATGGAGGCCGTGCAGGCCGCCACCGGGCAGGGCGGGTGGCCCATGACCGTCTTCATGACCGCCGACGCCGAGCCCTTCTACTTCGGGACCTACTTCCCGCCCGAGCCCCGGCACGGGATGCCCTCCTTCATGCAGGTCCTCGAAGGGGTCCGGGCCGCCTGGGTGGGGCGGCCCGAGGAGGTCGCCGAGGTCGCGCAGAAGATCGTGCGGGACCTCGCCGGGCGGCAGCTGGACTACGGGAAGGCCGGGACCCCGGGGCCCGAGGAGCTCGCGCAGGCGCTGCTCGCGCTGACGCGGGAGTACGACGCCACGCGCGGAGGATTCGGCGGGGCGCCGAAGTTCCCGCCGTCCATGGTGCTGGAGTTCCTGTTGCGCCACCATGCGCGCACCGGGTCCGAGAGTGCGTTGCAGATGGCCGCCGACACGTGTGAGGCCATGGCCCGGGGCGGTATCTACGACCAGCTCGGCGGCGGTTTCGCGCGGTATTCCGTGGATCGGGAATGGGTTGTTCCGCATTTCGAGAAGATGCTCTATGACAACGCGCTCCTCTGCCGGGTCTACGCGCACCTGTGGCGGGCCACCGGGTCCGATCTCGCGCGCCGGGTCGCGCTGGAGACCGCCGATTTCATGGTCCGGGAGCTGCGGACCGACCAGGGCGGCTTCGCGTCCGCGCTCGACGCCGACAGTGCGGATCCGCTGACCGGCGAGCACGTGGAGGGGGCCTACTACGCCTGGACGCCCGCCCAGTTGCGGGAGGTGCTCGGCGAGGACGACGGGGATCTGGCCGTCGCGTACTTCGGGGTGACCGAGGAGGGGACCTTCGAGCACGGGAAGTCCGTGCTGCAGCTGCCCCAGGACGGGCCCGTGGTGGACGCGGAGCGGATCGCCGGCATCGGCGCGCGGCTGCTGGCCGCGCGGGCGCAGCGGCCCGCGCCCGGGCGGGACGACAAGATCGTCGCCGCGTGGAACGGGCTGGCGATCGCCGCGCTCGCGGAGTGCGGGGCCTACTTCGAGCGGCCCGATCTGGTGGAGCGGGCGACCGAGGCTGCCGATCTGCTGGTGCGCGTCCACATGGACGGCCGGGCCCGGCTGGCGCGCACCAGCAAGGACGGCCAGGTCGGCGCCAACGACGGGGTGCTGGAGGACTACGGGGACGTGGCCGAGGGCTTCCTCGCGCTGGCGTCCGTGACCGGCGAGGGGGTCTGGCTGGAGTTCGCCGGGTTCCTCGTCGACCTGGTCCTGGACCGGTTCACCGCCGAGGACGGGTCGCTGTACGACACGGCGCACGACGCGGAGAAGCTCATCCGCCGGCCGCAGGACCCGACGGACACGGCAGCCCCGTCGGGCTGGACGGCCGCCGCGGGCGCGCTGCTCTCGTACGCGGCGCACACCGGGTCGGAGGCGCACCGTACGGCGGCGGAGCGGGCGCTCGGGGTGGTGCACTCGCTCGGGCCGCGGGTGCCGCGCTTCATCGGGCACGGGCTGTCGGTGGCCGAGGCCCTGCTCGACGGGCCCCGCGAGGTGGCCGTCGTCGGTCATCCGGAGGATCCGGCGCTGGCGCTGCTGCACCGGACCGCGTTGCTGGGGACGGCTCCCGGTGCGGTGGTGGCGGTCGGTCTGCCGCTCGCGGCGGACGGCAGCGGCGGTGAATTCCCCCTTCTTGCCGAGCGCACACTCGTGCACGACCTTCCGACGGCGTATGTGTGTCGACATTTCGTCTGCGCGCGGCCTACGACGGATCCGGTCGAACTGGCGGAGCAGTTGGGCACGGTTCGTCCCTGAAGTCGCCGGAGTACCGTCAATTCCGGTTGCGTATGTATGAGTTCAGAAACGTGCTGCTTATTTACGATGCAGCTGAGTGTCATGTTCACTGCCTAGTCTCGTGGCTTCGGGAGCCACCGGGACTGCGCACTGGGGAGTGCGTGCGAGGGGGAAGCGGGGGCGGGGGGCCGGGGGGCCCGCCGTGAGTCCCCGGGGGGTTTGCTGAGCGCCGCCGAGGGCGGCAGGTCTGGGGGGACCTTATGTACACATCTGTGTTCATTGCTGTCATTTCGCTGGCGCTCTTCTGGATGGCCGCATTCACGCTCTGGTGGCAGATGCACGCGTGGCGGACCCCCGAGGTGCTCGCCTCCACGCGCTTCGACCGCCCCGACGGCGAGGGCCGCCTCGCCTTCTCGCTGCTGCTGCCCGCCCGCCACGAGCAGGCGGTCCTGGAGCACACCATCGACCGGCTCCTGGAATCGAGCCACACCGACTACGAGATCATCGTGATCGTCGGGCACGACGACCCCGGGACCGCCGCCGTCGCCGAACGGGCCGCCGCGCGCGAGCCGGCCCGCGTACGGGTCGTCGTCGACCACCACGAGACGAAGAACAAGCCGAAGGCCCTCAACACCGCCCTGCCGTCCTGCCGCGGTGACATCGTCGGGGTCTTCGACGCCGAGGACCAGGTCCACCCCGAACTCCTCGCCCACGTCGACCACGCCTTCCGCTCCACCGGCGCCGACGTGGTCCAGGGCGGCGTCCAGCTCATCAACTTCCACTCCAGCTGGTACAGCCTGCGCAACTGCCTGGAGTACTTCTTCTGGTTCCGCTCCCGGCTGCACCTGCACGCCGAGAAGGGCTTCATCCCGCTCGGCGGCAACACCGTCTTCGTGCGCACCGAGGTGCTGCGCGAGGCCGGCGGCTGGGACCAGAACTGCCTCGCCGAGGACTGCGACCTCGGGGTGCGGCTGTCGTCGGTCGGCAAGAAGGTGGTCGTCGCGTACGACTCCGACATGGTCACCCGCGAGGAGACGCCCGGTTCGCTGGTGAGCCTGCTCAAGCAGCGCACCCGCTGGAACCAGGGGTTCCTTCAGGTGTACCGGAAGAAGGACTGGCAGCAGCTGCCCGGGCTCGGGCAGCGCTGGCTGGCCCGCTACACGCTGATGACGCCCTTCATGCAGGCCGCGTCGGGCGTGATCATTCCGCTCAACTTCGCCGTCGCGGTCTTCCTCGACGTGCCGGTCGGGATCGCGATCATCACCTTCCTCCCCATGATCACGGCGCTGGTGACCTTCGTGTTCGAGATCGTCGGCCTGCACGATTTCGGCCGCCAGTACGGCCTGCGCATCCGCTTCGTGCACTACGTCAAGCTCGTGGTCGGCGGCCCGTTCTACCAGGTGATGCTCGCCGGGGCCGCGATCCGTGCGGTCTGGCGCGAGCAGCGCGGCCGCAACGAGTGGGAGCTGACCAGCCACACCGGCGCCCACCTGACGACGACGGCCACGGCCACGACGGCCACCGCCGTCTCTGCCACCGCCGTCTCCGCCTCCTCCGCCTCCGCCGCGATCCGAGAGGACAGCCGCCAGTGACCGCCACCCTGCCCACGGCCACTGCTCCCCAGCCCGAGACCCTCCCCGTCCCCGCACGGCGCAGCCCCGGCGGGGGGCTCGGCGTCCGCCCCGCCGCTCCCGTCCGGCCGATGGTGCGGTTCCGGTCCTCCCGCCCCGACCTGCTGCTGTGCGGGGCGCTGCTGCTCGTGATCCTGCTGGTCCAGGGCTGGAACATCACCGACTTCCCGACGCTGAGCGACGACGAGGGGACCTACCTCGCGCAGGCCTGGGCCGTCCAGCAGGGCGACGGGCTCGCCCACTACACGTACTGGTACGACCATCCGCCGCTCGGCTGGATCCAGCTCGCGGGTCTGACGTACCTGCCGTCCCTGTTCGTGCCCGACTCCATGACCGTGGCGTCGATGCGGTTCGCGATGCTCGCGGTCTCCGCCGCCGGTTCCGTGCTGATGTACGTCCTCGCGCGCCGGCTGTGGCTGCCGCGCTGGGCCGCCGGGCTCGCGATGGCCCTGTTCGGTCTGTCGCCGCTCTCCGTGGTCCTGCAGCGGGAGATCTTCCTCGACAACCTCGCCGTGATGTGGATGCTGCTGGCCTTCTGCCTCGCCGCATCCCCGAGCCGCCACCTGTGGCACCACTTCGGGTCCGGGCTGGCGGCCGCCACCGCCGTCCTGACCAAGGAGACGATGCTGGTGGTGCTCCCGGCGCTGCTGGTGACGATGTGGCGCCACAGCCACCGCGACACCCGTAAGTTCGCGGTGACCGGAGCGATCACCGCCTGTGCGCTGATCGGACTGTCGTACCCGCTGTACGCCCTGCTCAACGGCGAGCTGCTGCCCGGCTCCGGACACGTCTCGCTCATCGACGGCATCACCTACCAGATGGGCCGGGAGGGCTCCGGCTTCATCCTCACTCCGGGCTCCGGTTCGAACGGCGTGTTCCGGTCCTGGCTTTACTACGACACGGTCCTGCCGCTCGGCGGCCTGGCCGGCGCCGTCCTGCTGCTGGCGACCGTCCGCCTGTCGGTGACCGCCCGTGCGCTGGCCGGCCCGGCGCTCGCCGTGGTGATCCTCGCCGTCGTCGCGATGCGGCCCTCCGGCTACCTCCCGGCGATGTACGTGATCCAGGCGCTGCCGTTCCTCGCCCTGGTCCTCGCGGGGGGTGCGGCCAGTGTCACGCACGCCGTGCTGCGCCGCCGCCGCGGCCCCGGGGAGCGCCGGGCGCGGGTGTGGGCGCGCTGGGCGCTGCTGGGCGTGCTCACCGTGTCGGCCGCGGTGTACGTGCTGCCGCGCTGGTACGAGGGCAACCGCACCGCGCTCACGGTGGACGCGAACGCCCCGTACCGGCAGGCCGCGGCCTGGCTCGGCAGCGAGCTCGCCGATCCGGCGAACACCCGGGTGCTGCTGGACGACGCGCTGTGGCTGGACGCGGTGCACCACGGCTTCGAGCCGGGCCTCGGCGCCATCTGGTTCTACAAGGCGGACCTGGACCCGGCCGTCACCCGGACGCTTCCGCGCGGCTGGCAGGACATCGACTACGTGGTGTCCTCGCCGACCGTGCGCCGTGACGCGGTGAACCTGCCCAATGTGCGGGCGGCGCTGGAGCATTCGGCCGTGGTGGCCGTCTTCGGGTCGGGCGAGGACCGCATCGAGATACGCCGGACCGACCGGGCCGGCGCCACCGACCGGGCCGGCGCCACCGACCGGGCCGGCGCCACCGACCGGGCTGGCGCCACCGACGGTACCGACCGCGCCGACCCTTCGAGCGGGAGCTGAGACACCATGAGCGAGGACCTGTGGTCCCTCCATGCCCCGGTCGATGCGGAGCTCACCGCTCCGAAGGCCCTGACCGACAGCGTCACCCTCATCATCCCGACCTTCAACGAGTCGGGGAACATACGCGAGCTGCTGCGCCGGCTCGGTGACGCGCTCCCCGGAGACCTGCCCTGCGCGGTGCTGTTCGTGGACGACTCCACGGACGACACGCCCGCCGTCATCGAGAAGGCCGCCGCCGACCATTCCTTCCCGGTGTCCGTCCTGCACCGGGAGACGGCCGAGGGCGGTCTCGGCGGCGCCGTCGTCGAAGGCGTGAGGCGCGCCGACACCGACTGGATCGTCGTCATGGACGCCGACCTCCAGCACCCGCCCCACCTGGTGCCCGAACTCGTCGGCGAGGGCGTGCGCACCGGCGCCGACCTCGTCGTCGCCTCCCGCTACATCAGCGGCGGCAGCCGGGCCGGGCTCGCCGGGAGCTACCGCATCGCCGTCTCCCGCGCCGCGACCTGGCTGACCAAGGGGCTCTTCCCGCGTGCGCTGCGCGGGATCAGCGACCCGATGAGCGGCTTCTTCGCGATGCGACGCTCGGCCGTCACCGAGGAGACCCTGAAGCCGCTGGGCTACAAGATCCTGCTGGAGCTGGCGGTGCGCTGCCGTCCGGGCAGGGTCGCCGAGGTGCCGTTCGTCTTCCAGGACCGGTACTCGGGCGAGTCCAAGTCGACCGCCCGCGAGGGCATGCGCTTCCTCGCCCACCTCGCTGCGCTGCGCTCGGCGACCCCGCTGGCCCGCATGATCGGCTTCGGGCTGATCGGGCTCTCCGGGTTCGTCCCGAACCTGGGCGCGCTCTGGCTGCTCACCCATGGCGGGATGCACTACCTCCCGGCCGAGATCGTCGCCAACCAGGCGGGGGTCCTGTGGAACTTCCTCCTCATCGAGGCCCTGCTCTTCCGTGACCGGCGCCGGCACCGCCACTGGGCGGACCGGGTCGGGCGCTTCGCGCTGCTGGCCAATGCCGATCTGCTGCTGCGCATCCCGCTGATCGCGCTGTTCGTGGCCCGGTTCGGGATGGAGGTGCTGCCGGCCACCGCTCTGGCGCTGGTGACCACCTTCGTCCTGCGGTTCGTGGCCACCGAGGCCCTGGTCTATCTGCCGCGCCGCAGGTCGACCCGTCCGGACGTCCCGCCGGAGGCGGGCCGCCACACCAGGAGTTGAGCCGCACAGAAGGGAACCTTTCCATGCGTGCAACGATCCGGCGGAGGGCGGGGCGGAGGGCCGCCCTGCTCGCCGTCGGGGCGCTGACCGCGGGCCTGCTGCTCACCGCACCGCAGCAGGCCACGGCCGGTCCGCCCAATCTGCTCTCCAATCCCGGCTTCGAGACGGCCGGCGCCGCCGGCTCCGACATGCCGTCCTGCTGGTCCAAATCGGGCTGGGGCGACAACGACTTCACCTTCGCCACCGTCGCCGACGCGCACAGCGGCACCAAGGCGATGAAGGTCTCGCTCACCCGCCGTGCGGACGGCGACCGCAAGGCACTGGTCACCGAGAACAGCACCTGCGCCCCGACCGTCACGCCGGGCAAGCAGTACGACCTGTCCGCCTGGTACAAGTCGAACACCCCGGACGTGTCGGTGACCGTGTTCCGCCGTGACACGACGGCGGGCTGGCAGTACTGGACCGATCTGCAGAATCCGCCCGTCAGCGCGGCCTGGGCGCGCACGGAGGTCCGTACGCCGGTCGTTCCGCCGGGCACAGACAAGATCGCGTGGGGCCTGTCCGTCTACGGGGTGGGCACGCTCACGTCCGACGACTACGCGCTGGAGGAGGTGGGCGCGGCCCCGCCGCAGCCGGCGTGCTCGGGCACGGCCGAGGAGTGCGCCAAGGGCAAGTGGCAGGTGATCCCGGCGCAGAACCCGGTGCGTTCGATGCACGCGGTCGTGCTGAAGAACGGCAAGGTGCTGCTGATCGCGGGCTCCGGCAACGACATCGCCCAGTTCAACGCGGGTACCTTCACCTCCGCCGTCTACGACCCGGCGAACGGGTCCTTCAAGACGATCCCGACCCCGGTCGACATGTTCTGCGCGGGTCACGTGCAGCTGTCGGACGGCCGGGTGCTGGTGATGAGCGGCAACAAGGGCTATCCGTCGGCCGACGGCTCGATCGGCTACCAGGGGCTGAAGGACTCGTACACCTTCGATCCGGTCACCGAGAAGTACACGAGGACCAACGACATGAACGGCGGGCACTGGTACCCGTCGGCGACGGTCCTCGGCAACGGTGACGTGATCTCCTTCGGCGGGCTGAAGGAGGACTCCACGGGCAACGTGACCGCGGAGAAGTTCTCGGCGGCGCAGAACAAGTGGCTGCCGATGAACGAGGTCAACCAGACCTGGTCCTACTGGGGCCTGTACCCGTCGATGATCCTGATGCAGGACGGGCGGCTGTTCTACTCGGGCAGCCACACCTTCGGCAACGGCACCCCGGGCACCGGCGCCTCGGTCTACGACTACGCCGCCAACACCATCACCGACGTGCCGGGCCTGCGGAACAAGGACCAGCGCGACGAGTCGGCGAGCGTGCTGCTGCCCCCGGCCCAGGACCAGCGGGTGCTGACCATCGGCGGCGGCAACAACGAGACCAACCCGGCAGCGAACCGGATCACCGACATCATCGACCTGAAGAAGCCGAGCCCCGCCTACACGGCCGGCCCGGACCTGCCGCAGGGCCTGGTCGACACGGGCACCGGCAAGCGGCCGCAGACCGGCGCCGAGGGAAAGATGTACGTCTCCGCGGTGCTGCTGCCGGACGGCAAGGTGCTGGAGACCGGCGGCGGGCTGCACGACCGGGCCGATCCGGTCTTCGAGGCATCCTTCTTCGACCCGACGACCAACACCTACCAGGCGGGTCTGGCGACCGACCCGATCCCGCGGACCTACCACTCGGCGTCGTTCCTGATGCCGGACGGCCGGGTCATGTCGGTCGGCGACAACCCGGGCAACGGGACGTACAACCACAACGTGTCGATCTACACCCCGCCCTACCTGTTCAAGGGCGCCCGCCCGCAGATCACCTCGGTGATCGACACGCAGTGGGTGTACGGGGACACGCAGCGGATCACCGTCAACCGGCCGGTCGCCAAGGCGGAATTGATCCGCCCGGCGGCGGTGACGCACTCCTCGGACCCGAACCAGCGGTTCGTGGACCTGCCGATGACGGTGGACGGGAACAACATCGACCTGAACGTCACGAGCAATCCCAACCTGGCGCCGCCCGGCTGGTACATGCTCTTCGCGGTCGACGCGAACGGCGTCCCGTCGATCGCGACCTGGGTGCACCTGGGCGGCCCGTCCGCGCTGGCGGCCGCCCAGGAGCAGCCTTCCGCGCACCAGCACACCTTCGCGGACAGGCTGGGGCCGGCCAAGCAGAACCCGGCCAAGCGGGACTCCGCCCCGGTCGCGCCGGGCGTGGCGGGCTGCGACCGGCACTACGGCACGGTCAACGTGTGCGTACCGACCCGCTTCCCGGCCGAGGTGAAGGCGACGACGAAGGCCCGCTGCGACTGGCTGGCCTCCCACAAGTATCCGGGGCGCCTGAAGGTCAACGGCAGCGATCCGCTGCGCCTGGACCCCGACGGTGACGGCCACGCCTGCTGAACCCGGCACACGCGAAAGGGGCCCGGCCGCGTGCTGCGGCCGGGCCCCCTTGCGAGGTCAGTGCTGGTAGGCGGCGAGCGAGATGCCGACGTAGTGGGCCACGAAGGCGGCGAGGGTCAGCGAGTGGAAGACCTCGTGGAAGCCGAAGAAGCGGGGGGAGGGGTTCGGGCGCTTCATGCCGTAGATGACCCCGCCCGCGCTGTACAGGAGGCCGCCGACGATCACCAGGACCAGGACGGCGATCCCGCCGGTGCGCATGAAGTCGGGCAGGAAGAAGACCGCCGCCCAGCCCATGGCGATGTAGCAGGGGGTGTAGAGCCAGCGCGGCGCGCCGACCCAGAAGACACGGAAGGCGATGCCGGCGGCGGCCGCGATCCACACCGCCCACAGCAGGGTCCGCCCGGTGGAGGGCGGCAGCAGCAGGACGGTCAGCGGGGTGTAGGTGCCCGCGATGATCAGGAAGATGTTGGCGTGGTCGAGCCGGCGCAGGATGGCCTCGCCCCGCGGCCCCCAGGTGCCGCGGTGGTAGACCGCGCTCACGCCGAAGAGCAGGCAGGCCGTGAGGATGTACACCCCGCAGGCCACACGGGCCCGGGTGGAGTCGGTGAAGGCCATCAGTACCAGGCCGGCGACCACCACGGCGGGGAACATTCCCAGGTGGAGCCAGCCGCGCAGCAGTGGCTTGACCTCCAGGGCGGATTCGACGGCCTCCGCAGCCTGGACGACCGGGGATGCCTCGGTGACCGGTGCGGCCTCGGCGGCCGGGACGGCGGCGGCGTCAGAAGTCATGCGCGCCATGCTACCTACGGGTCCGTAGGTTTCCGTTAGTGGTCTTTACGGAAGATTGACGGACGTGGCAATGCTCACGTGAGAGGCCCTCTGGACATATGCGCACATCCACCGGATGATCAGATGAGTGCGGTCGACACCGGATGAGCGGAGCGCGAAGCGTCCGGGTCGCAGCCCCCACGGGGCCTACACCAAACAAACCCCTCAACAAGGAGCAATCGTGGCGCGCGACAACGCGGCTCCCACCATCCCGACGACTCACCAGGAGCTCATCTCCTGGGTGGACGAGATCGCAGCCCTCACCCAGCCGGACCGCGTCGTCTGGTGCGACGGCTCCGAGGGCGAGTACGAGCGCCTGTGCGAGGAGCTCGTCGCCAAGGGAACGTTCAAGAAGCTCGACGAGACGAAGCGCCCGAACTCCTACTACGCCGCCTCCGACCCCTCCGACGTCGCGCGCGTCGAGGACCGGACCTTCATCTGCTCCGAGAAGGAGGAGGACGCGGGCCCGACGAACCACTGGAAGGCCCCTTCCGAGATGAAGGAGATCTTCGCGGGGGAGAAGGGCATCTTCCGCGGCTCCATGAAGGGCCGGACGATGTACGTCGTCCCGTTCTGCATGGGCCCCCTCGGCTCCGAGCTCTCCGCGATCGGCGTCGAGATCACCGACTCCGCCTACGTCGCCGTCGCGATGCGCACCATGACCCGCATGGGCAAGGCCGTCCTCGACGAACTCGGCACCGACGGGTTCTTCGTCAAGGCCGTCCACACCCTCGGCGCTCCGCTCGCCGAGGGCGAGGCCGACGTGCCGTGGCCCTGCAACACCACCAAGTACATCTCGCACTTCCCGGAGACCCGCGAGATCTGGTCCTACGGATCCGGCTACGGCGGCAACGCCCTCCTCGGCAAGAAGTGCTACGCCCTGCGCATCGCGTCCGTCATGGCCCGCGACGAGGGCTGGCTCGCCGAGCACATGCTGATCCTCAAGCTCACCCCGCCGGCCGGCGAGGGCGAAACGAAGTACGTCGCCGCCGCCTTCCCGTCCGCCTGCGGCAAGACCAACCTCGCCATGCTGGAGCCCACGATCCCCGGCTGGACGGTCGAGACCATCGGCGACGACATCGCCTGGATGCGCTTCGGCGAGGACGGCCGCCTCTACGCGATCAACCCCGAGGCCGGCTTCTTCGGCGTCGCCCCCGGCACCGGCGAGCACACCAACGCCAACGCCATGAAGACCATGTACGCCAACACCGTCTTCACCAACGTCGCGCTCACCGACGACGGCGACGTGTGGTGGGAGGGCATGACCGAAGAGGCGCCCGCGCACCTCATCGACTGGAAGGGCAACGACTGGACTCCGGCCTCGGAGACCCCGGCCGCCCACCCCAACGCCCGCTTCGCCGTCCCGGCCTCCCAGTGCCCGACGATCGCCGCCGAGTGGGAGGACCCCAAGGGCGTCCCGATCTCCGCGATCCTCTTCGGCGGCCGCCGCGCCTCCGCCGTGCCGCTGGTCACCGAGTCCTTCGACTGGAACCACGGCGTCTTCATCGGCTCGAACATCGCCTCCGAGAAGACCGCCGCCGCCGAGGGCAAGGTCGGCGAACTGCGCCGCGACCCCTTCGCCATGCTGCCGTTCTGCGGCTACAACATGGGCGACTACATGGCCCACTGGGTCAAGGTCGCCGCCGACAAGGACCAGGCCAAGCTCCCGAAGATCTACTACGTGAACTGGTTCCGCAAGAACGACGCGGGCAAGTTCGTGTGGCCCGGCTTCGGCGAGAACAGCCGCGTCCTGAAGTGGATCGTCGGCCGCCTCGACGGCACCGCCGAAGGCGTGGAGACCCCCATCGGCGTCCTGCCGACCAAGGACTCCCTCGACCTCGACGGCCTCGACCTCCCGGCCGAGGACCTCGACTTCCTCCTCACCGTCGACAAGGAGGTCTGGCGCGAGGAGGCCGCCCTGGTCCCCGAGCACCTGAACACCTACGGCGACCACACTCCCAAGGAGCTGTGGGACCAGTACCACGCACTCGTGGAGCGCCTGGGCTGAGCCAGGACGCGCCCTGAAGAAGGGCCATTGAACGTGGGAGCCCCCGACCAAGCGGCGCCCACCGCTGTGGGAGCCCCCGACCAAGCGGCGCCCACCGCAGCACCGGCCTGTCAGGAAGAGCGTCCGCGCTCCTCCAGATAGGCCGTGTGCGTCTGCTGACGGCGGGCCTCTGCTTCGCGGAGGTCCGCCGTCACGCTTTCCGCCTCCTCGTACAGCAGGTCCAGCTGACGCTTCAGGTGGCGCTCCGGCGACTCCCCGCCCGGAGTGAGCCGGTTCCACCAGCGGGTCCGGTTGTAGGTGTCCACGCACTCCGGCACGTCACGCCGGATCGCCCGGGACAGGGCGTGCACCGCCTCCGGCTCGGTGGCCAGGACCTCCGCCACCCACCCCGGCTCCAGCAGCGCCCCGTACAGCTCCAGCAGTCCGGCCCACCGGCCCCCGGCCGCCGTCGGCAGCTCCACCTCGCCCAGGTACTCCCGCAGCCGCGCGAAGTCCGCGCGCAGGGCGCCGACCTCCTCGCTCGGATCGAAGGGCGGCGGCGCCGTCCGCTCCGGCGGGGCGATCAGCGCGCCCGCCCCGTACAGTCCGGCGATCACCACCGGCCAGTACGCGCCGGCCACCCCGGCGAGGGTCAGACCCAGCCCCACCACGCCGCAGGCGGAGCCGGCCAGGTTCTTCCCCGACTCCAGGTACGCCAGGACCCGGCCCCGCCTACTGGTAGCCACGGATCTCCTCGAAGGCTCCGGCCAGCGAACTGTTGCCGCCGGTGGCGTCGAAGAGCCGCCCGCCGGTCAGTTCCGTGATGTGGGTGAGCTCCTTGCGGTCCGAGTCGCCGAACAGCACCGCGAAGACCGGCGTCTGCTTCCGGTCCGGCGGCAGGGCCGCGTAGAACGAGTCGAAGTGCTTCGCCCCGACGCCCTCGGTGTTCTCACCGTCCGTCATCAGCACGATCGAGGTGAACGCGTCCCCGCCGCCCTGGCCGAGGTGCTGGTACGCCGCCTCCAGGCTGCCGTAGACCGCCGTACCCCCCTCCGGCTCCAGCGACTTCACATCACCCCGGATCGCGTCCAGGGCCGGTCCCGGGTTCCCGGGCTCGACGACGTGCGTCCGCACCTTCTTCACCTTGGACCCGAAGGGCAGCAGCGTCACCTCCTCACGGTCCCGGAACCGCTGCCCGGTACCCGAACTCCCCGAGCCCGTCAGATCGGTGAGCGCCGACTTCAGCCGCCCGATCCGGTCCTCGTCGCTCATCGAACCCGAGGTGTCCAGCACGTACACCGTCCGCGAGGGCCGGCGCAGCTCGTTCTCGTACGAGGCCAGCAGCCCGTCGGCGACCGACCGCGAACCGGGGAAGGGCAGCTCGCGCCGCTTCTCGGCGTCCAGCCCGGCGGCCGGCGCCACCCCGGCCGCCACCGGGCGGCGGAAGGTCTGCTCGGTGATCGCCTTCTGCGCCTCGGGACCGCGCAGGTACTCGGTCAGCGCCCGCCCCGCGTCACGGGCCCCGGCCGGGGCCGAGGTCAGCAGGGTCAGCGGATAGTGGGCGGTGACCACACCGTCGCGCGGCCGGATCACCGTCAGCGGCGCCCCGGCGCCCTTCGCGTCCCGGTTCATGGACAGCAGCACCGACTCGTAGTTCACCAGCGCGTCCACGTCCCCGCGCCTGCCGTACGCGGTCGCCAGCCAGCCGGAGGAGCCCGAGGTCAGCTTCTGCCCGGCGAAGAACTCCTTCAGCTTCGGCCCGGCCGACCGCACGTCGGCGTCGCTCAGGGCCGCCTGCGCGCCCGACAGCCCCGACGCCACCGACACCAGCGCGGAGAAACCGGAGTTGGAGCGCACCGGGTCCGTCATCCCGTACGTCAGCCTCCCGGCGGCGACGGCCTCGTGCACCGCCGGCCAGGTGACCTCCCCGGGCTTCCAGCCGAGCCGGGCCAGTGCCTCCGGCCTCACCCCGAGCGCGACCGGCGAGGACATCACCGGGGTCTCGCTGGAGAGCTTCCCGGCGGCCTCCGGCCGCAGCCGCAGGTAGTCGTTGGAGGACAGCCAGACCGCGTCGTACGTGCCGTCCGCCTTCCCCGAGGCCACCTGCTCGGCCGCGTCCAGGGTCCCCGACCAGGTGAGCTTCACGGTGACCCCGGTGGCGGCCCTGGCGGCCTTCAGCACGGGTTCCATGTCGCTGAGCTCGCTGGAGGCCAGCACCCGCAGGGTGCCCTCCTTGTAGGCCGTCTCCGCCGGCTCGGCCGCACCCCCGGAGGTGCAGGCCGTCGCCGCCGTGAACACGGCGAGGGCGAGCCCGAGCGTCAGGCCCGTCCGGCGCAGCCGACGGCCCGGCCGCGGGGGCCGGGGCAGAGCCCCCGCCGCCGCCCGTACCCGCCCGGCCGCGCTCACTGCGCACCGCCTTCGAGCGCACCGGCGGTCCGGGTACGGGCCAGATGCGCCGAGGCGGTCTGCAGCTCCCCGGCCAGCGACTCCACCGTCGCGGCCATGTTCTGCGTCGCCTGCAGCTTGAACGCGTCGATCGCGTCCAGCGTCCGGTAGATCTGCGCGAACGCCGTCCGCAGCGTCTCCGCGCCCACCGCCGGGTCCGCCGCGATCCGCTGGATCTCGCCGCTCTGCGTGGACAGCATCTCCGCGTTGCCCCGGATCAGCTCCTCGGTGGTCCCCTTCAGGGCGTTGACCTGCTCGACCACCTTGCGCTGGTTGTCGAGGGCCGAGGCCAGCATCACGGCGATCCGCAGCGCGGACACGGTGGTGGTGGCGGCCCGGTCGACGCCCTTGATCAGCTCGTCGTTGTTGCGCCGGACCACGTCCATCGCCAGGTAGCCCTGCGCACAGACGGCCAGCTGCGTCAGCAGGTCCTGGTGCTTCTGCCGGACCGGGAAGAGCACGTCCGCGCGCAGCGCGTCGGCCGCACCCGGATCGGTGTGCTCCGCCTCGGCGATCCGCCGCTCGACGGCGCCGTCCACGGCCTCGGTGAGGACGGCGTACTCCTGGAGCTTGCCCATGGTCTCCCACAGGCGCGAGCGCTCGGTGTGCAGGGCCGCGTTGTCGCGGCGCAGTTCGTCCTGGCCGCTGCGCAGCGAGCCCACGATCCTGTTGAGGGTGGCCTGCGAGGAGGCGTACTTCGCCACGTGGTCGCGGAACCGGTTGCCGCCCGGCAGCTTCGCGAGGAGCCGGCCCATCCCCCTGGCGGGCGTGTCCCGCGGGTCGAGGTCCTCGACGGTGCGGCGCAGCTCGACCAGGGACCCGGCGACGCGGGCCTGGGCGTCACCGCCGCCGTCGGAGCCCAGCGAGCGCACGGCCCGCTCCAGCATCCGGTTGGACTGCTGGGCGGCGGTGCGGACGTCGGCCGAGCCGAGTGCGGCCATCTCGCCGATGCGCTGGGCGAATTCGGGGGAGCGGGCGTCGATCGTGGCGAGCGAGCCGACGTACTCCCCGGCCCGGCGGGCCATCTCCTCGCGGACGCCGTCCTGCAGCGGGACCAGGCCGGCGGCCTGCTCCCTGCGGACGGGTGCGACGGGCTCCGGAGGGCTCAGGCGGAAGGACGTGTCCTCGGGCGGTGTCAGTGTCATGGCATGTCCCCCTGGCCCTTGGCGCGCTGGGCCAGCGCCATCAGGATCCTGACGGTGGGTGTGCCGACCTGGCGGATGCCGGTCAGCCCCGTGTTGAGGTGGGCGGTGTGCGGTGCGGTCGCGGCGGTGAACTCGGCCACGCCCTCCTGCGGGCGGAAGCCGCGGAGCACGGCCAGCTCGCGCAGCTTCGGATCGGTGGCGAGGAGGCTGCCCAGCTCCCTCGCCTTCTCGGTCAGCGGGACGAAGGTGTGCGCCGAGTTGACGGTGGTGTCCGGGTAGAGCACGACCATCTCGCCCGGATCCTGCTTCTGGAGCAGCAGCGAGGCCACCTGGGACTCGTACACCAGGATCAGCGGTTCGCCGCTGCCGCTGATGAAGGCCCGGAAGGGGTCGTCGGTGCTGGGCTCCAGGGCGCCCTGGACGGAGATCAGCTTCCGCATCAGGGGCGCGGTACGGGCGATGCCGGCATCGTCGGCGACCACGCTGTTGCCGTTGGCGACGTTGGACGTGGCGGCGAGGAACAGGGCGCCGGAGTTGGACGAGGCAGGGTCGGTGGTCTTGATGAACACCGTGCCGGTCAGCTCCGGGTGGGCCGCGGAGCCGGGCAGCTGCTGCCAGGTGCGGTCCTCGCCGGCGGCCGCCAGGAAGGGGCCCATGAGCAGGGTCCCGGAGTTCTTGCCGGTCATCCGGGCGAGGCCGTTGTCGGCGAGCACCTTCGCGGCGCCCGGGCGGGCGATGACGACGAGCGGGGAGTAGAACGGCCTGGTCTCCTGGGCCCCCTTGAGCCCGGCGGCGGCCGCCACTTCCTTGGCGGGTTCACTGCTGCTGGGGAAGGCGAAGTCGAACTCCTTGAGGGCGAGCTGGTCCATCGCCCAGGAGCCCGAGGTCTCCGTCTTCACGGTGTAGCCCTTGGCGGCAAGGGCCTTGACGACATCGGGGTCGCGGAAGAATTCGGACTTCTCCGAGCCGATGACGCCACGCACGGTCTTCGTTGCCGTGGTTTCTGGGTGATCCTGCCCCTGGAAGGCGACGACGTAGAGCACGCCGCCGATCAGGAGGAGGCCCAGGACGATTCCTAGGATGCGTCTCACGGGTGCAGCGTGCTCGCGGAAACCCACATTCCGCGCCGCGTCGAATGAACGTCAGGTGTCCAGGCGGTCCCACTTCGAAATGCTGTGTGGGCCCGTGGGTGCTGGTGGGCGGGCCGGTCGCCCGGGAGGATCGGGGCATGGGCGTGAGCGCGTTGAAGTGGCAGGGCTGGCTGGTCGGCCTGATGACGGTGGCCGGGCTGCTGGTGTTCGCCCCGCTGGGCCTGTACGTGTGGGCGAGCGGCGGCGATCCGCCGCAGGCACCGCCGCGGCCGGCGGTGGAGGACGTACGGGTCACCGGGTGCCGCATCGATCCGGCCAGCCGCCGGGTGGTGGCCGCGGTGACGGCGACGGGGCGGGCCGAGGGCCCCGGCGCGTACGTCGTCACGGTGGAGTTCCGTGACCGTGCCGAGGCGGACCCGGACCGGCGCGCCGCGCAGGCCCTGGTGAAGATCCCGGGTGTGGCCCCGGGCGCGACCGAGTACGGGGAAGCGGTCGGCCCGGTGTGGCCGGTGGCGACGGTGCCCTGGTGCGGGGTCGCCGGCGCGGAGTTCGCGCAGACGTCCTAGCGTGAATGCGGCAGGGCGTCGCCACCGGTCCTCACCGTGTGGCGTCAGCCGTCGTCGTTCACTTCACCTTGACGACGACGGTGCTGCACACCTTGTCGGCGAAGGTCTGCTTCTTCTCGTCCCACAGCGGCCACAGCCAGCCGACGTAGCAGGCCGCACTGTCGAGGAAGTGGGCCAGCTTGCGGACGAAGGCCATGCCGAAGCCGAGGGTGGCCCCGTCGGCCTCGCGGTGCAGGCTGATGCCGACGATCTTCTTGCCGATCGTCTGGCCCGTGCTGCCTTCCTTGTGCAGCTGGAAGAAGCCCATGCCGATGGCGTACAGGAAGCCGACCAGGCTGAGCACCCCGGCGATCGCCTCGGTCGACTCGTCGGTGGCGACGGCCGCGCCGATACCGATCAGCGCGTACATCGGGCCCGCGATGATCAGGACGTCGAGCAGGTACGCGCCGAAGCGCAGACCCCAGTGGGCCAGCGGCGGCATCCCCGTGCCCGGCATGCCCGGCATCCCCGGCGGCGGGTACGCGCCGTACTGCGGCGCAGCCTGCTGCGGGTAGCCGTACTGCGGGACCGCGCCCTGCGGCGGCTGCTGCGGGTAGCCGTACTGCGGGGGCACGCCCTGCGGGGCCTGCTGCGGGTGGCCGGGCTGACCCTGCGGGGGCTGCTGGCCGTACGGGTTGTTCGGGTCGCCGAAGCTCATGGGCGAATCCCTCCAGAATGCTCGAACGGGGACGAAGCGGAGTGGAGGAGATGGACCATGTGGAGCGGCCTCCCCCGTGCTGCCGCGATCTTTCAGGCCTCATCGTGTTCGGAGCACCGGGATTCTGTCCAATTTTCGCCCCTGGCACCGGGGCAGGGGGCGCGCCGCGGGACGGTCGCGGGGGTGTGCGCGAGGAAGGTGGCACCCGGTCCGGAGCCTCCGCGGCCCCGGACCGGGGCCGTCTAGAGGGCGCCGGCCAGGTCCGGGGACTGCAGGGCGGCGGCGTGCGCGTCCATGCGCTCGGCGGCGAGGATCGCGACGGTGGTGTCGGCGCGGGACGCGGCGACGAGGAGTGCGCGGGCGGCGAGGTCGTGCGCGCGCCGGTGCAGCGCGGCGGCGTCCTCGGCGGAGTGCCGCGACGCACGGGCGGGCTGGGCCCCGCGCAGGCGCGCGACCTGTGCGGCGATCTCGGCGGCTGCGCCGTCTTCGAGATCGAGCTCGTCGGTGACGGCGAGAAGGGCCGCGAGGTGGCCGGCGAGCTGGATGTCCAGCGCTTCGCCGCGGCTGCTGTGCGGGTAGTCGGCCGGGGTGGCGCCCATGCGGTGGACGACCGGCTTCGTGCGGATCGGCTCGTACATGAGGTGGCCTCCTGCGTGGTCAGGAGACCATCCTACATTGGAATGGTTCTAAAGTTGAGCTGAATCCTGTTGTTGGGGGACGTGTCTCGCCGGATGGACTCCGGCGAGACGGCCCGTGCGCGGCTACAGCTGGCTGTAGCCGTCCAGGAAGTTCCCGATCCGCGTCACTGCGTCGGCCAGATCCTTGGCGTTCGGCAGGGTCACGATCCGGAAGTGGTCGGGCTCGGGCCAGTTGAAGCCCGTACCGTGCACCACCATGATCTTCTCCGCCCGCAGCAGATCGAGGACCATCTGCCGGTCGTCCTTGATCTTGTAGACCGCCGGGTCCAGCTTCGGGAACGCGTACAGTGCGCCCTTCGGCTTCACGCAGGTGACGCCCGGGATCTGGGTGAGCAGGTCGTACGCGACGTTGCGCTGCTCCAGGATCCGCCCGCCGGGCAGGACCAGGTCCTCGATCGACTGCCGGCCGCCGAGCGCGGTGGCCACGGCGTACTGCGAGGGCATGTTCGCGCACAGGCGCATGTTCGCGAGGATCGTGAGGCCCTCGATGTAGCAGGTGGCGTGCTTCTTGGGGCCGCAGACCGCCATCCAGCCGGCCCGGTAGCCGGCGACGCGGTAGTTCTTCGAGAGCCCGTTGAAGGTCAGCGTCAGCAGGTCCGGGGCGATGGCGGCGGTGTTGTGGTGCACGGCGCCGTCGTAGAGGATCCGGTCGTAGATCTCGTCCGAGCAGACGACCAGATTGTGGCGGCGCGCGATGTCCGTGAGCCCGCGCAGCATCTCTTCGTCGTAGACGGCGCCGGTCGGGTTGTTCGGGTTGATGATCACGATCGCCTTGGTGCGATCGGTGACCTTGCGCTCGATGTCGGCGAGGTCGGGCATCCAGTCGGACTGCTCGTCGCACCGGTAGTGCACGGCCGTGCCGCCGGCGAGGGAGACGGAGGCGGTCCACAGCGGGTAGTCCGGAGCGGGGACCAGTACCTCGTCGCCGTCGTCGAGCAGCGCCTGCATCGACATCTGGATCAGCTCGGAGACGCCGTTGCCGAGGTAGATGTCCTCGACGTCCAGGTCGATGCCCTTGGTCTGGTAGTGCTGCATGACCGCGCGGCGCGCGGAGAGCAGCCCCTTCGCGTCACCGTAACCGTGGGCGGAGCCCAGGTTGCGGAGCATGTCCTCAAGGATCTCCGGAGGGCAGTCGAAGCCGAAGGCCGCGGGGTTGCCCGTGTTGAGCTTGAGGATGCGATGACCTGCTGCTTCGAGCCGCATCGCCTCTTCGAGCACGGGGCCGCGGATCTCGTAACAGACATTGGCGAGTTTGGTTGACTGGATCACCTGCATGACGGGAGCTTACGGGCCCCGGTGCGAGCTTGACGTGTGTTTTCGAAGAGAGACCTGAGGGGCGATTTGCCCCATTTCGGGTAATGGGTGGGTGGGGAACGGATCCCCCCTTGGAATCCTGGGCCGCGCCCGCGTCCCGACCTGCGGAATGGGTGGGGCGCAAGCGTGCGAGAGCGCATGGTGTTGCGCTCGTCACCCGGGTGGCGCCGGAGATTGGGAGTGACTGAGTACGCCGCATGAGTACGAGGGATGAGTACGCGCACTCATGCGGGCGGCGGTGCCGCGGTGGAGGCTGGGTGCATGAACCAGGGCGAGTGGAAGCCGGCGGACTACCGACGGCGTACCGAACGGGTCGGCGTGGTCGTCGTCGCCGTGGCGGCCGCCCTCATGGTGGCGGGGGTCGTCCTCATGGGGCTGCTCCTGCTGGTGTTCCTGAACAGCGGCAACTGAGGGGCGCGAGACAGTGGTTTTCGTAGTCGGTGACATGGAGATCGCCACGGTCGGCACGGATGGCGACGACCGGGCGATCGAGTTCCTGGTCAGGCCGGAGGGTTTCGTGGAGGAGGGCCACTTCGCGATCTCCCGCGAACACGACCAGGGCTGGGAAGCGGCCCGCCTCACCATCGCCCCCGAGTCGGGCAGCGTCCCGCTGGCCGCGGTGGAGTGGGCGGTGGAGTTCGCCCGCGAGTACCTCTGAGAGGGCGGGACGGGGCGTTCGGGGGTGCCGGCGCGCGGGGGTGGCTTCGGGGGCGGGGGCTTCGGTGGGCGGGGTTTCGGTGGGCGGGGTTTCGGTGGGGCGGTGGTCAGGGATGTGTATGGGGGTTTCCCGTCAGTCCCATCGTCTCTCCGTGTCGGGCCGGCCCCTCAAGGGCGCTCCCTTCGGTCGCGTCGCTTCGCGATGTCGCTGCGCTCCACCCTTGACCGCCCGTCCCGCCCCGGAAAGTCGAAGACTGCCGGGAAACCCCCAAAGGAACGGGCCGGGGGATGCTTTCCAGGGACGGGGCGGTCGGAGATGCACGGCCTCGTCCCGGTCGGGCATGTCCCTGAGGCGGGGCCCATGGGAGAGGCCGGCCGGGTCGGGGGTAGCGCGTCCAATCGCTACGCGCTCCTCACGTCTCAGCGTCCGACGACCGTCCGGGGTTGGACATAGACCGCCCACGAGCCGTGGATGCTTGCCGCTGACGGCGACCGGCGGCCGGCCGGGGCTGATCGGGACCGGTGGGAGGGACTGACCGCCGGTACTTCACCTATTCCGTAGTGAATCCGGGTCAGGGCGAGGACGACTCCACGAAACGGCGCCCAGACAACCGCAATTGGGGCAAACTGCTGGCCCTTTGGGTCGCCCGCCCTTGCTGACCCGGTTCCACTACCGAATAGCCGTAGTCGCAGGCGTTTCCTGCTTCCGACGGCCGCCGGACGCAGTCAATGAGGAGTCCCACGGCTCGTGGGCGGCCTATGTCCAGCCCCAGACGGACCGCAGACGCCGAGACGTGCGAAGCGCGTAGCGA
>NZ_JBSGXU010000071.1:0-37586 GCF_053610205.1 Streptomyces sp. NPDC054932
CACCCGCGGGGGGGGGGGGGGGGGGGGGGGGGGGGGGGCGCGGGGGGCGGCCGCCGCGTGCGCGGTCCCACCCCCCCCCGCGCCCCCCGGGGCCCCCCCCCGGGCGGCCGACGCGTTGTCAGTGGGCCCCGGTAGGTTCTGGAGCAGTTGCACGAAGCAGTTGCACGAACTTGTACCGGAGGTTGTCGCCGTGACCCAGATGCTGCCCGAGTCCTGGCTCCCCGTCCTCGGCGGAGAGCTGGACCAGCCCTACTTCAAAGAGCTCACCGAGTTCGTCGAGAAGGAACGGGCGAACGGGCCGGTCTACCCGCCCCGCGAGCAGGTGTTCGCGGCCCTGGAGGCCACGCCCTTCGACCGCGTGAAGGTGCTCGTCCTCGGCCAGGACCCCTACCACGGCGCCGGTCAGGGCCACGGCCTGTGCTTCTCCGTGCAGCCCGGGGTCAAGACCCCGCCCTCGCTGCGCAACATCTACAAGGAGATGAAGGAGGAGCTCGACCTGCCGATCCCGGACAACGGATACCTGATGCCGTGGGCCCAGCAGGGCGTCCTGCTGCTCAACGCGGTGCTGACGGTCCGGGAGGCCGAGCCCAATTCGCACAAGGGCAAGGGCTGGGAGAAGTTCACCGACGCCGTGATCCGCGCGGTGTCCGAGCGGCCCGACCCGGCCGTCTTCGTCCTGTGGGGCGCCTACGCCCAGAAGAAGCTCCCGCTGATCGACGAGGAGCGGCACGTGGTCGTCAAGGGCGCCCACCCCTCCCCGCTGTCGGCCAAGAAGTTCTTCGGCTCCCGGCCCTTCACGCAGATCAACGAGGCCATCGCCGCCCAGGGCCATGAGCCGATCGACTGGCGGATCCCGGACCTCGGCTGACGTCCCACCGCGCCTCGGCCCCATTGCGGGTGCCTCCGGCTAGCTTCTTGATGATCAGACCGGAGCAGGTCTGGCAGAGCAAGCCGGAGGCCGCCGTGACGGAGCAGCAGGAGGCGTCGGAGGACGCCGTCATGACCAGGATCGGCCAGGCGGTCATCCTGCTGCACGCCGGGGACCGGGAGGAGGCCCGCAACCGGCTCGGGGAGATCTGGTCCGAGATCGGCGAGGAGGGGGACTCCCTCCACCGGTGCACCCTGGCGCACTACATGGCCGACGCCCAGGACGATCCGGCCGATGAACTGGCCTGGGACCTGAGGGCCCTGACCGCGGCCGCCCACGTGCCCGATGACGGCCCCGAGACGGGGACCGGGCCGCCCCGGGAGGGGAGGGCCGCGCAGCGGGAGCCGCATCCGGCGATGCGCGCGTTCTACCCGTCCCTGCACCTCAGCCTGGCCGCCGACTACGTGAAACTGCAGCGTCCGGAGGCGGCGCGGGTCCACCTGGCGCGGGCCCGCGCGGCCACCGGGGCACTGTCCGACGACGGGTACGGCAACGGCGTGCGGGCGGCCATCGCACGGCTGGAGCAGCGCCTGGCCACGGAACCGGGGGCCGGATCCGGGCCCCGGCCCTTCCCCGGGCAGTCACCGCAGGAGCCGTAGGAGAGCGCAGGACCGGCCGACCCGACCGGCCGGTCGCGGGCGGTCAGTCGGCGTGGACGCCCGCGCAGATACGGGCCTCCGGACTGTCGGGATGCCAGCGGCCGTGCCGGTGGCCCAGAGCGCACACGTCGGCCGGCCGTACCGGCAGCTTCCGGATCAGTTCACGCTCCACCTCGGCGTCGGGCCGGGAGCGCTGCGGACGGCCGCCCGGCCGCCCGGAGCCGGGCTCGGCGGCCCGCCGCGGCTCCGGGATCTCCGGAACCGGCGGCGCCTCCTGCACGGACCCGCCCGAGCCGCCCGCTGCGGGGCGCTGTGCGGACCGCTGGGCGGGCGCGGGAGCCGTCGGGGCCGCGGGCCGCCCGGGGGCGGTCTCCACCGCCTCCAGCGCCTCCAGGGCGGGCGCCCGGACGACCACGGGGGCGGTCCCGGGTCCCCCGCGCGGCTCGTGCCGGGGCGGTACCCCGGCGGCGGGGGCCGCCGCCGGCTGCAAGGGTCCGGGGCTCACATTCACACAGCCGGAGACCGCCGAGACGGCACAGGCGACTCCGAGCAGCAGCGTTGTCGTGGTTCGGGTTGGATGCACTCGCGCAACTCTGCTGTGCGAGGACCCCGTTGCGAAAACCCGGAGCCGATATTCACCCCGCACGGGTGACGGACCCACCCGCCAGGTCCTGTCCACCCGAACCGTGCCCGGCCTAGTCGCCGGTGGCGCCGTCTATCTGTTCGCGCAGCAGGTCCGCGTGGCCGTTGTGGCGCGCGTACTCCTCGATCATGTGGGTGTAGACCCAGCGCAGGCTGAACACCTCGCCGCGGTGGTGGCTCCCGGCCTGCGAGACCACGTCCAGCGAACGGCCCGCGGCGGCCTGGCGCGCGAGTTCCACCTCGGTCTGCCAGACCTGCTCGGCCTCGGCCCACGTGGCCCCCTCGGCGAAGTGGAAGTCGCCGTCCGGATCCTCGCTCGTGCAGTACAGCTCGGGGAGGTCCTCGCCCAGGATGATCTCCCGGAACCAGTACCGCTCCACCTCCGCCATGTGGCGTACCAGGCCCAGGAGACTGAGCTCGGAGGGCGCGAGCGGGGTGCGGCGCAGTTGTTCGTCCGCGAGCCCCTCGCACTTCCAGGCGAGGGTGGCACGGTGGTAGTCGAGCCATCCGTCCAGCATGTCCCGCTCGTCGGCGGTGGTGGCGGGTTCGTCGCGGTGTGATCCAGAACTGATGGTCATGGAGATCATCCTCGGCGAACCGGGCCCCCGCCACCAGGGATTAAGCTGCGGGAATCCCACGAGGAACGAACCTGGAGGCGCCCGGTGAAGGTCGGCTGCATCGGACTCGGCGACATCGCGCAGAAGGCGTACCTGCCCGTCCTCACCACCCGTCCGGGCATCGAGCTGCACCTGCAGACCCGAAACCCCGACGCGCTGGAGCGGGTCGGCGGGACCCACCACGTTCCGGCCGCGCGCCGGCACACCGATCTCGACGCGCTGCTCGCCGAGGGGCTCGACGCGGCCTTCGTGCACGCCGCGACCGTGGCCCACCCCGAGATCGTCACCCGGCTGCTGGAGGCCGGCGTGCCGACCTACGTGGACAAGCCGCTCGCCTACGAGATCGCCGCGTCGAGGCAGCTGGTGGAACGGGCCGAGAAGCTCGGGGTCTCACTGGCCGTCGGCTTCAACCGCCGCTACGCGCCCGCCTACGCGCAGTGCGCCGACCACGCCCGCGAGCTGATCGTCATGCAGAAGAACCGGGTCGGGCTGCCCGAGGACCCGCGCACGCTGGTGCTGGACGACTTCATCCACGTCGTCGACACCCTGCGGTTCCTGCTGCCCGGCGAGGCCGACCACGTCGACGTCCGGGCGGTGGTGCGCGAGGGGCTGATGCACCAGGTGGTGCTCCAGCTGTCCGGTGCCGGCTTCACCGCCCTCGGCATCATGAACCGGCTCTCGGGCTCCACCGAGGAGATCCTGGAGGTGTCCGGCCGCGACACCAAGCGGCAGGTCGTCAACCTTGCCGAGGTCATCGACCACAAGGGCCAGCCGACCGTGCGCCGTCGCGGGGACTGGGTCCCGGTCGCCCGCCAGCGGGGCATCGAACAGGTCGTCGACCACTTCCTGGAGGCCGTCGCGGCGGGCAGCACGCTCAGCGCCCGCGACGCGCTGCTCACCCACGAGCTGTGCGAGAAGGTGGTGAGCTCGGCTCTGGAGCAGGCCTCCTGAGCGCCCGGCTGCCCGCCACCGCGCAGTACACCGCCAGGGCGGCGAGGGCGGCCGCCACCGGCCAGTCCCCGAAGCGCACGTAGAGGGTCGTGCCCCGGGCGAGCGGGACCTCGTACACCGCCGCCGTGCTTGCCGAGGTGGGAAGGGCGCTGCCGACCCGCGCGCCGGACGGCCCGTGCACGACGCTGATGCCCGTGAGGGTGGCGTGCACCATCGGGCGGCCGTTCTCGGCCGCCCGCAGTGCGGCCAGGGAGGCGTGCTGGGCCGGGGCCCAGCTCTCCTGGAACGAGGAGGTCGCCGACTGGGCGATCAGCACGGAGGCCCCGTCGAGCGTGAGGCGCCGGCTCATGTCGGGAAAGGCCGACTCGAAGCAGACCAGGGGACCGAGGCGGACGCCCGTGCGCCCGTCCGCCCGCGCGGGCAGGTTCATGACCACCGGGGTGTCGCCGCGCACCCGGTCCTCTCCCGCGGCCCGGCCGACCGAGGTGGCCCAGCCGAACAGCGCGCGGGCCGGCACGTACTCCCCGAAGGGGACGAGGCGCATCTTGTCGTACCGGTCCCCGGTGGGTCCCCGAGGGCCCACGAGCACCGCGCTCTTGTGGATCCCGGGGAGGTCCGCCCGCCGCGCGTCCACGTTCACCAGCAGCGGAGCCCCGACCTCCGCCGACAGCGCGGCCAGTCGCCCGGCCAGGTCGGGGCGGGCCGTCAGGTCCGCACCGACGCTGCTCTCGCCCCACACCACCAGGTCGACCCGCTGCCCGGTGAGCGGCCGGGTCAGCCGCTCACCGATGTCGAACCGCCGCTCCACACTGTCCGGGCCGTCCGCCACCGGGCCCGGCTGGACGACGGCCACGCGCAGCCCGCCCGACACCTCGGGCCTCGGCGCCCACACCCACACCACCCCGGTCAGCACAGCGCAACCGGTCAGTCCCGCCACCGCCGGGATCCGCGCCCCGGGCACCGCGATCAGCAGCACCAGGGCGCAGTTCACCGCCACCACCAGCAGACTGACCAGCCAGACCCCGCCCACCGAGGCCAGCCGCAGCGCGGGCGCCACCTGCCACTGGCTCGCCCCCAGCAGGCCCCACGGCCCGCCCAGCCCCTGCCAGGAGCGGACCAGCTCCGACAGCAGCCACCCCGCCGGTACGAGGACGAGCGCGCAGGCGGCCCGGCCCGCCGCAGGGACCCCGCCGAGCAGTTCCCGCACCAGCAGCGCCCAGGGGATCCACAGCAGCCCGAGCAGCGCGGCCACCGGTATGAGGAACACGTGCAGGCTGGGCAGCAGCCAGTGGTGGACGGCCAGGATGAACCCGGCGCCGCCGAGCCAGCCCTCCAGGGCCGCGCGCCGCCCGGTGGGGGCCGACCGCAGCAGCAGCATCCAGGGCACGAGGGCGGCGTAGGCGAACCACCAGAGCGCGGGGGCGGGGAAGGCGAGGGCGGGCAGTGCCCCGGCGGCGACGGCGGCGGGCGCGCGCCATCGAGGGGACCACCACCCGCTGCGCATCGTGATCATGGCGCGCCTCCGCTTCCAGTGTGGCAGTGCCGGACCTGCAGGCCGAGCCGGGCGGGTCCGGTCGGGTGGGGCCCGGGCCGCTCCCGGAGCGCCCCGGAGGGCCCGGGCAGGGACGGCTCAGGCGGTCATGTGCCGCCACTTCTCGTGCACGGTGACGCCGGTGAGGCGCCAGCCGTCGCGGGTGCGGGCCAGCGTGAAGGCGTAGCGTCCGGCGGCGACGAAGTTGGGGGAGGTGACCGCGGCGTCGGAGTCCGGCCCCGCCAGCCGCATCGGGTTGAGGAAGTCCGCCCGTACCTCGGCGCTGTCGCCGGGCGAGCCGCCCAGGTCCTCGACCCGGATCAGCCGGTTGACGATCAGGTGCTGGCGCACCGGGAAGAGCGTCATGGTCTGCGCCAGCCAGTCCGCGACCTCCGCCGCCGGGCCCTCGATCCCGCCCGCCGAGCTGTAGTCGGCCCTCCCGGCGGCGGTGAACAGGGCCCGGTACGCGTCCCAGTCGCCGTCGTCGATGGCCACCGCGTAACCCGTGACCACTTCGTCGATCGCCAGCCGGTCCATTACCGTCGCGAGATCCACACGCTGAGTCATCGGGTCAGTGTGGGGCTGCGCGGGCCCGAGGCCAAGGGCCGTGCGCCCATCGGATCTTCCCGCGCGCCGTCAGTGACCGGAACGGGACTCCCGCTGCCGGACCACGACGAGGAACGTGTCACTGTCCAGGTCCATGACCACCTCGGCCGGCACGCCCTCGCGCATCCGCTGCGCCGCGTACTCCTCGGCGGGCCAGCTTCCCCGCGGACTTCCGGCGGGAAACCGCTCCAGCACCACTCGACCCATGGGACACCCCCTGCTGCTTGCCTTCCGCTCTCTCCAGGCACAACGACGCGCAGGCCGCCCGGGAACGTTCCCGAACGGCCTGCGGTTCACGCGAAGTGGTGGAACGGGGCGCCGCTAGGAGCCGGACTCGCCTGCGTGCGGGCTCAGCACGTCCGTGCCGATCAGCACGAACAGCAGGATGCCCAGGAGGATCCGGTAGATCACGAAGGGCATGAAGCTCTTGGTCGAGATGAACTTCATGAACCACGCGATCACGGCGTAGCCCACGAAGAAGGCGATGACCGTCGCGAAGATCGTCGGACCCCAGGAGATGTGGCCCGGGTTCTCCACCACGTCCTTGATCTCGAACGCTCCCGAGGCCAGTACGGCCGGGATCGCGAGGAGGAAGGAGTAGCGGGCCGCGGCCTCGCGGGTGAAGCCGAGCAGCAGACCGCCGGAGATGGTCGCGCCGGACCGGGAGACGCCGGGGATCAGGGCCATCGCCTGGCAGAGACCGAAGACCAGACCGTCCTTGACGCCCAGCTGCTGCAGCGTCTTGCGCTCGCGGATGGCGCGGTGCCGGCCGCCTTCCTCGTCACGAGCGGCCAGCCGGTCGGCGACGCCGAGCACGATGCCCATGAGGATCAGGGTGGTGGCCGTCAGCCGCAGGTCGCGAGCCGGGCCCACGATCGCGTCCTTGAAGACGAGGCCGAGGATGCCGATCGGGAGCGAGCCGACGATCACCAGCCAGCCCATCTTGGCGTCCTGTTCGGAGCGCAGGGCCTTCGTGTACAGGGAGCGGAACCATGTGGAGATGATCCGCGCGATGTCCTTGCGGAAGTAGATCAGCACGGCGGCCTCGGTGCCGATCTGGGTGATCGCGGTGAAGGCCGCTCCTGGGTCGTGCCAGCCGGCGAACGCCGCGGTCAGCCGCAGGTGGGCGCTGGAGGAGATCGGGAGGAACTCCGTAAGCCCCTGGACGAGACCGAGGATTAGGGATTCGAACCAGCTCATGTCGGGGTGCGCTCGTCCTTGTGATCGTCGGGCAGTTCGCGTCCGATGCTAGGGCCCGTGCGAAGCGCCACTGACCACTGGGGGGTGCTGGGGCGCCAGTTCGGTCGCCGAACCCCGGGTTCGAAGGGGTGCCAGGCGGTGCCGCTTGCGCCAGGCGACGACCCCGGCGCCCACCATGGACAGGGCGATGAAGCCGAACGAGACGAGGAACGCGGGCGATCCGGGGGACGAGGCACTGGCGCCCGCGATCACGTACGCCGTCGTGTTCGGGACGACGCCGATCGCCGTGGCGAGGAGGAAGGGGACCCAGCCGCAGCGGGAGACCGAGGCGCAGTAGTTGGCCACCACGAACGGCACGCCGGGGAAGAGCCGGACGGCGAGCATCGAGCGGAAGCCGTGCCGGCTGAGCTGGCCGTCGGCCGCCTGGAGCCAGCGCCCGCGCAGGAACGGCCGCAAAGCCTCCTGGCCCATGATCCGGCCCAGTCCGAAGGCGATACCGGCGCCGAGCACCGTGCCGCCGACCGCCGCGACGAGGCCGAACTGGGAGCCGAACACGGCTCCCGCGGCCAGATTCAGCAGGGGGCGCGGTACGAAGGCAGCCGCGCACACGCCGTACGCGGCTGCGAACAGCAGGACCGCCGTGCCCACCGGGAGCCCCGGGGGCCAGCCCTCCGAGAGGATGCGCTGGGGCTCGAACAGCAGCACGCACACGCCGGCCGCCAGGAGCAGCACGACGAGCAGCGACAGCCGGGTCCACGGCGCGAGGAGGAGGGACATCCCGGGAGACTAGCCGACGTATGCGGCGTCGCGCCGTAATCTGGGCCTCATGCTGTCGAACGACCGGCGACCCCCGCAGGTTCCCCGCAGCGCCCTCGCGGACACCCTGCTGGAGCGGCTGCCCGACGCGTACGGGGCGGCCGCCGATCCGGTACGGGCCGCGGCCATGGCCGCGTACATGAAGGACGTCGCGCCCTTCCTCGGCATCCCCACGCCGCTGCGCCGGGACCTGTCGAAGAGCGTGACCAAGGACACTCCGAAGCCGTCCGAGACGGACTGCGCGGCGCTCGCGCTGCGCTGCTGGCTGCTTCCGGAGCGCGAGTACCAGTACTTCGCGGTGGACTACCTGCGCCGCCACGTCTCCCGCTGCTCCTCCGGCTTCCTGCCGGTGGTCCGGCACCTGATCGTCACGGTCCCCTGGTGGGACACCGTCGACCTGCTGGCCGCGCACACGGTCGGACCGCTGGTGGCCGCCGACCCCGGGCTCGCGGCCGTGATGGACGAGTGGATCGAGGACGAGGACCTCTGGCTCGCCCGCACCGCACTCCTCCATCAGCTCCGCTTCAAGTCCGACACCGACGCGGGACGGCTCTTCGACTACTGCCGCCGCCGGGCCGGCCACCCGGACTTCTTCCTGCGCAAGGCCATCGGCTGGTCCCTGCGGGAGTACGCGAAGACGGACCCGGACGCCGTCCGCGCCTTCGTCGAGGCCGAACGGGGCTCCCTGGCCCCGCTCTCCGTGCGCGAGGCGCTCAAGAACCTCGACGCTTCCTAGGTCCCGTCCGCCGGCGGGTGGCCCCGGGGCGCCGGTGACCGATCAGACTCCGGGGTGCTGGTACGGCTGCTGCTGCGGCGGCCCGTATGCCTCGCTACCGGGAGCGCCCGCGGCGTGTGCCTGCAGCCCCTCGGCCCACTCCTTGGTCACCTCCTGCTCCATGCCGCAGTAGGTGCACTGCGTCGCGTACTTCGTCGAGAAGGGGAACAGCGGCACGAAGAACAGCGTGAACTTGGTGACGTGCTTCATGAGCGTGTGCGCGGCGGAGTAGCCGCAGCGACGGCACACCAGCGTCGCTATCGCGAGCTGGTACAGGTACACCTTGGTGCCGAAGATGATCATGAGTTCGGCCCTTCTGGGCTCGGTTCCTGGCGCCGGGCGGCAGACGCCGACGGAGATGCTCTCTCACATTTTCCCAGACGGCACCCGCGGCCGCTCGCCCGAAGTGTCGCCGGGCAGGCGGTAATTCATTCGACGCGTCCCGGGCCGTCCGGCAGGATCAGGGGCATGAACCGGTACGCCTTCCTCGCAGCGCCGTCCGCAGTCGCGGACGCGCCGAAGGCTGCCGCAATCGCAGGCGCACCTGCCTTCGCCGCATTCGACGGCGCACGAAGCTGACCCTTCCCGGATCGTCCGGCGGACCCCGCAGGGGGAGGGTCGGCTCGTCTCCGGGGTCCCGTTCCAGCTTCCAGACACGGGAATGAATCATGGCCAAGACGGCCTTCGTGCGCACCAAGCCGCACCTCAACATCGGCACCATGGGTCACGTCGACCACGGCAAGACCACCCTCACCGCCGCCATCACCAAAGTCCTCGCCGAGAGCGGCGGCGCCTCCTTCGTGCCGTTCGACCGCATCGACCGGGCGCCCGAGGAGTCCCGCCGCGGCATCACCATCAACCTCACGCACGTCGAGTACGAGACCGGCACCCGGCACTACGCCCACGTGGACATGCCCGGCCACGCCGACTACATCAAGAACATGGTCACCGGCGCCGCCCAGCTCGACGGGGCGATCCTCGTCGTCTCCGCGCTCGACGGGGTCATGCCACAAACCGCCGAGCACGTCCTCCTCGCCCGGCAGGTCGGCGTCGACCACATCGTGGTGGCGCTCAACAAGGCCGACGCCGGGGACCCCGAGCTGACCGACCTGGTCGAGCTGGAGGTCCGCGAGCTGCTCACCGCGCACGGGTACGGCGGTGACGCCGCGCCGGTCGTACGGGTCTCCGGACTCGGCGCGCTGGAGGGCGACCCGCGGTGGACACAGGCGATCCAGGCGCTGCTGGACGCGGTGGACACGTACGTGCCGACCCCGGTGCGCTACACGGACGCGCCGTTCCTGCTGCCGGTGGAGAACGTGCTGACCATCACCGGGCGCGGGACCGTCGTGACCGGCGCCGTCGAGCGGGGCACCGTCCGCCTCGGGGACCGCGTGGCGGTCCTCGGCGGCGACGGCGAGCCCGCCGAGACGGTCGTCACCGGGCTGGAGACCTTCGGCAAGCCGATGGAGTCCGCCGAGGCCGGGGACAACGTCGCGCTGCTGCTGCGCGGGGTGCCGCGCGACGGCGTGCGCCGCGGGCACGTGGTGGCCGCGCCCGGCAGCGTCACGCCACAGCGCCGCTTCACCGCACAGGTGTACGTGCTCTCCGGGCGCGAGGGCGGCCGTACGACCCCGGTCGCCAGCGGCTACCGGCCGCAGTTCTACATCCGCACCGCCGACGTGGTGGGGGACGTGGACCTGGGCGAGGCCGCTGTGGCCAGGCCCGGGGAGACGGTCACGATGACCGTCGAGCTCGGCCGGGACGTGCCGCTGGAGTCCGGGCTCGGCTTCGCGATCCGTGAGGGCGGGCGGACCGTCGGCGCGGGGACGGTGACGGCCGTACTGGGCTGACCCGACCGATCGGTACCCCACTGTGGTGACGGCAGGACGGCTCGGCCAGACTGCCGTCACCACAGGCATGAGCGAAGGGGCGGGCGGAGATGGGCGGCGACACGGCACTGGTGCTCGGCGGCGGGGGACTGACCGGAGTCGGCTGGGAATGCGGAATGCTCCACGGGCTCGCCCGTGCGGGCGTGGACCTCACCACCGCGGACCTGGTCGTCGGCACCTCCGCCGGCTCGGTGGTCGGCGCCCAGCTCACCTCCGGACTGCTCACCACGCAGGAGCTGTACGAGCGCCAGCTCGGCGACGCCTCGGGGGAGCCCGTGGCGAGGCTGGGGGCCGGCGTCATCGCCCGGTACGCGCTGGCGATGGCGCGCTCGCGCAGCGACGCCGCCGCCTACCGCAGGCGGGTGGGAGCCATGGCCCTGGCCGCGGACACCGGCCCGGAGGCGGAGCGCCGCAAGGTCCTGGCCGCCCGGCTGGTCTCCCACGAGTGGCCCGAGCGACGGCTGGTGGTCACGGCGGTGGACGCGCTCACCGGCGAGCTCGAGGCGTTCGAGCGGGGGAGCGGCGGCGGGCTGCTCGACGCGGTCTCGGCGAGCTGCGCGGTGCCGGGGGTCTGGCCGCCGGTGACGGTCGGCGGCCGCCGCTTCATCGACGGCGGGATCCGCTCCGCCACCAATGCCGACCTGGCCGCCGGCTACGACCGTGTGGTGATCCTCGCCCCGATCTCGCTCGGCTCGGCGCTGGTCCCCTCGCCGTCGGTGCAGGCCGACCGGCTGCGGGAGACGGGGTCGCGGGTACTGCTGATCACCCCGTCACCGGCCGCCCGCAAGGCCTTCGGGCGCAACGTGCTGGATCCGGCGCGGCGGGACCCGGCGGCGCGGGCGGGCCTGGCACAGGCCGAACAGCACGCGCGGGAGGCGGCGGAGCTCTGGTCGGGCAGGGCCGCCTGAGCCTCTGGCCGGGCTCCTGCCCGGTGCCTTCCCGGTGCTTGTCCGGTGCCTGGCCGAAGCCCGCCGGACCCTGGCCGAACGCCTGCCGGACAATGGAGCGGTGAGCGACGAACAGATCCCGGTCGTCCGGGACGTGGGCCAGGGCACCGCCAAGCTGATGCCGGACGTGGACCGGGACCGGGCCTGGCTGCTGACCGTCGAGGGGGCCCCGCAGTCGTATGTGGACCTGGACGATCCGCAGCACCTGGAATTCGAGTACGTACGCCGCCTCGCGCACGTCCTGGACTGCGCCGCCGAGCCGGGGCGTGCGCTGGACCTCCTGCACCTCGGCGGCGGTGCGCTCACCCTGCCGCGCTACGCCGCGGCGACCCGGGCCGGATCCCGGCAGACGGTCGTCGAGTTCGACGCGGGCCTGGTCGAGCTGGTGGCCGAGCACCTGCCGCTGCCCGAGGGGTCCGGGGTCACGGTGCACACCGCCGACGCCCGGGCCTGGCTGGAGGCGGCGCCCGCGGGGAGCGCGGACGTGGTGGTGGCCGATGTGTTCGGCGGCTCGCGGGTGCCCGCGCAGCTGACGTCGGTGGAGTACGCGCGGGCGGCCGGGCGGGTGCTGCGGCCCGGCGGGCTGTACGCGGCGAACCTGGCCGACGGGGCGCCCTTCGACTTCCTGCGGGCGCAGGTGGCGAACTTCGCGGAGGTGTTCGGCGAGCTGGCGCTGATCGCCGAGCCCGCGGTGCTGCGCGGGAGGCGGTTCGGCAACGCCGTGCTGCTGGCCTCCGACGCCCGGCTGGAGGTGGGGGCGCTGGCCCGCAGGTGCGCGGCCGACGCGTTCCCCGCCCGGGTGGAGTACGGGGACGGCCTGGCCCGGTTCCGGAAGGGGGCGCGGCCCGTGGCCGACGCGGCCGCGGCCCCTTCACCCGCGCCGCCGGAGGGGGCGTTCAGCCTGGGGTGAGGGGCCGGTACCGGCAGTGCGTCACGGGCCGGCCGGGCCGACCGGATTGGCCGGGACCGGGTCGGTCGCAGTCGGAGCCGGGGTCGGGCCGACGGGAGCCGGGCCTGCCGGGCCGACCGTGGCGGAGCCTGCCGGGGCGATGGTCTTGCCGTGCGTCCTGCGGGTCATCCGGCGGACGTCCGGGACCAGCAGGACCAGGGCGGTGGGCAGCACCACGAGGGCCGCGCAGCCCCACAGGGACTGGGTGCGCCCGAAGGCCGATTCGGCCGGTCCGGCCAGCGCGGTGGCCAGCGGGAGCATCGAGACCGACCCGAACCAGTCGTAGGCGGTGACCCGGGAGAACTTCTCCTCCGGGATCTCCTGGTGCATCGCGGTCATCCAGTTCACGCCGAAGACCTCGATGGCGGTGCCGCTGACGAACATCACCACGCACAGCCCCCACACGGGCAGCGGCACGGCCAGCCCTGCCGAGGGCAGGGCCAGCGGGAACACGCACAGGGTGCCGACCAGCAGCAGGCGGCGCGGTTTCCACGCGATCATCAGGACGGCCCCGGCGATGGTGCCGACCCCGAAGAAGGCCAGCGCCAGCCCCCAGGGCGCGGAGCCGCCCAGTTGGTCACGGGCGACCAGCGGCCCGTAGACCGCGTCGGCGGCGCCGACGACGGCGACGACGACGGAGAACTGGAGCACGATGCTCCACAGCCAGGGGCGGGTCCTGACCTCCACCCAGCCCTCGCGCAGATCGGAGAGCAGGCCGCCGCCGGGGGCCCGGTCGGGGACGTGGCTGACGTCGAGGAAGGCACGCAGGGCGCCGGCGACCGCGAAGGCCGCCGCGTCGGCGGCCAGGACCCAGCCCGGGCCGATCGCGGCGATCATCGCTCCGCCGAGGGCCGCGCCGCCGATGCCGGCGCCGTTCATCGCCATGCGGAAGAGGGCGAAGGCACGGTTGGCGTGTTCGCCGGAGACCGTGGAGAGCAGCATGCCCTCGGCCGCGGGGTTGAAGAAGGCCGTTCCGGTGCCGCACAGGGCGGTCAGCAGCATCATCTGCCACAGCTGGGGTTCGCCGGTGAGCACCAGGAGGGCGAAGGCGGCCTGCGAAAGGCAGTTCAGGGCGTTGGCCGCGACCATCACGCGGTGGCGGGGCACCCGGTCGGCGACCGCGCCGCCGATGAGCAGGAAGAGTACGAGCGGCAGCGTGCGGGCCGCCGCGACCAGGCCGACGTCGCCGCCGGATCCGCCGGCCTCCATGACCGCGAAGGCGGCCGCGATGAGCGCTCCGTGGCTCCCGAGGTTCGTGACGATCGCCGCACCCGTGAGGAGGCTGTAGTTGCGGCCGGCCCAGGCGGGGCGGCGACGGTTCGCGGGCGTACGGGGTGCTTCGGCGGGAGGAGAGCTCACCCCCGGACTATCCCCGCCCCGGGCCGAGAATCCAAACGGATTGCCGGCCCGGGGTGCGGGACGCGGGGATCACGGCGTCACGGCGTCACGCAGTGTTGAGCCGGACGGAGCTGAGGACCTTGTCGTATACGTCGGCCCCGACCTCTTCCTTCACGCCCGCCGCGCTGATCAGTGCGAAGCTGGCGAAGTCACCGACGGCGTTCTTGAAGGCGAAGCCGATCGCCTTGCCGTCGGTGGTGCACTTGTGTTCCTTCTTGATGCCCGGGGCGGTCGCGATGACCATGTGGCCCTTGATCCCCGAGGCGGTCGTGTACTCCTTGGGGTCGGTCACCTTGACCGTTCCCTTCGGCATCTTCTGGGCGAAGCCGGCGTAGGCCCAGGCGAAGGTGTTGTCGGACGCCGCCTGCGCGGTGTCCTTGGCGCCCTGGGCACCCTTGATGCCGGCGTCGGCGACCGAGAACTTCTCGACCCTGCCGTCCTGGTCCTTGTCGATCGTGCACCACTCCTCCTTGAGGGTGGCGGTGCCGGTCATCGTGATGAGGGGCTTGCCGTCGTTCTTGACCTCGTCGTCGTAGAACAGCGACACCCCGGAGTCGTTGACGTTCCACTCGGGGGGCACGTCGTAGCTGACGCCGTACTTGGTGTTGACGACGACCTTCCAGCCCGGGATGACGGGCTGGGCGGCGCCGCCGGCCCGCGGGTTCCCGCTGCTGCCGGCCGGGGCGGGTGCCTCGGAGGGCGGCGCCGAGGAGCTGGCCGCCGGCGGCTTGTCGTTGGCCTCGGTGTTCTTGTCGTCCCGGGTCAGGACGAAGGCGCCGGTGCCGGCGGCCGCCACGACGACCGCGGCCGCCGCGACGATGGCCACGGTCTTGGTCGAGTAGGGGCTCCCGCCGGAGGGCTGGGGCTGCTGAGGCATCTGGGGCTGACCCCACGGCTGGCCGGGGACGCCCTGGGCCTGCTGGTACCCCGGCTGCTGGGGGTATCCGTAGCCGGGCTGCTGCTGGTACGGGTTCGGCTGCCCCGGCTGTCCCGGCTGCTGCTGGTACGGGTTCTGTTGCGCGTCCTGAGGGTTCTGTTCTCCCCCGGGCGGCTGCTGCTGTCCTGGCCACATGGCCGGTAACGATAGTGGCCGTGGCAGCAGGGAGCCACGGCCGCCCCCTCGGGAGCTCTGGTCAATGGCTACTACTCGCGGGTAACATCGCGTTTCATGAGCGCAGATCAGATGAACGTGGGCGAACTGCTCGCCGCGACCGTGCCGATGGCCCGGACCCTGAACCTCCAGTTCCTGGAGACCACCCCCGAGCGCGCGGTCGTCCGGCTTCCGGACCAGCCCGACTACCACAACCACGTCGGCGGCCCGCACGCCGGCGCCATGTTCACCCTCGCCGAGTCCGCGAGCGGCGCGATCGTCCTGGCCGCCTTCGGCGACCAGCTCTCGCGCGCCGTGCCGCTCGCCGTGAAGGCCGAGATCGGCTACAAGAAGCTCGCCAAGGGCGTCGTGACCGCCACCGCCACCCTCGGCCGCCCGGCCGCGGAGGTCGTCGCCGAACTCGACGCGGGCGGCCGCCCCGAGTTCCCGGTCACCATCGCCATCCAGCGCGAGGACGAGGCCGTCACGGGCGAGATGACCGTGGTGTGGACCCTGCGTCCCAACGCGTAGCGACAGGCGTACGACAACCGCTGCGGCCACGGGCCGGCACCCCTTAGAGTCCGTCGCACGACGACGGAGGGAACGCCCGTGGCCAAGGTCAACATCAGCCTCGACGCCGAGCTCGTGGTGGAGGTGATGGTGCTCGCCGGGGTCGGTTCACCGCAGGACGCGGTGGAGGCCGTCGTACGGGACTACATCGCGCGCGGGCACCGCACCGAGGCGCGGGTGCAGCGACAGGACGAGACCCGGCGGGGCGCCGACGCCGCGCCGCCGCTGCCGGAGGGCTGAACCTGGGCGCCGCGGTGGCGCGTCCCGGCGGACCCGGCGGGCGCGCGGAGCACAGTGGGCGCGGGAGCGGTCCGGCGCGGGCCGCTCCCGCCGACCCACGCCGCAGGGAGCGCCCATGAGCGAGGCCGTGTCCAGACGTTCCGCGATGCGGCTGTTCGCAGCGGCGGCGGGCGCGGCGGGCACGGCCCTCGGAACGGGTTCCTGCGCACCCGGGGTGCCGCCGGGGGCGGGAGCCCGCAAGGCGCCGCCCCCCGCACCGGCCGTCGCCGAGGCCAAGGGCGCCGCCCGGATCGACGCCCTCCTGGAGCGGCTCACCCTCGACGAGAAGACCGCCCTGCTGCACGGAGCGCGGGACCCCGCCTCCCTGGGCCAGGCCGGCTACGTGCCCGGCGTGCCCCGCCTGGGCATCCCGGCGCTGCGCCTCGCCGACGGGCCCGCCGGGGTACGGGTCGCGAGGCCCGCCACCGCGCTGCCCGCGCCGGTCCTGCTCGCCTCCGCCTTCGACCCGGCGCTGGCCCGCGAGTACGGCCGGGTCATCGGACGCGAGGGCCGGGCGCTCGGCCAGGACGTCCTGCTGTCGCCCATGGTCAACCTGATCCGCACCCCGTACGCGGGCCGGAACTTCGAGACCTTCGCCGAGGACCCGGGCCTCACCGCCGACCTGGTGGGCGAGATGATCCGCGGCATCCAGGACGAGGGCCTCATCGCCACCGTCAAGCACTTCGCCCTCAACAACCAGGAACACGGCCGCGACACCGTCGACGTGATCGCCGCCGAGCAGACCCTCCACGAGACCGAGCTACGGGGCTTCGAGGCCGCCGTGGCGGCCGGCGCGGGCGCCGTCATGGGCGCGTACAACAAGGTCAACGGCGCCTACGCCTGCGAGAGCAAGCCGCTGCTCGACGACCTGCTGCGCGGCAGCTGGGGGTTCGACGGCTGGGTGATGTCCGACTGGGACGCCACCCACAGCACCGTCGCCGCCATCGGCGCCGGCCTCGACATGGAGATGCCCGGCGGCACCCACTTCGGCGGGCCGCTGCGCGAGGCGGTGCGCGGCGGCTCCGTACCGGAGGGCGCCGTCGACGTCGCCGTCCACCGGATCCTGACCACCATGGACCGCTTCGGGCTGCTCGAGGTGCGGCCGGCCGCCCGGCCGCCGCGCGATGCCGCCGCCGGGGCCCGGATCGCCCGCAAGGTCGCCACCGCCGGGGCGGTGCTGCTGCGCAACGAACGCGGCACCCTGCCCCTGACCGGTGCCGCCGCCCGCTCGATCGCGGTGATCGGGCCGACCGGACAGGTGCCCTTCGTCAGCGGCGGCGGCAGCGCGCACGTGGTCCCGGACCGGGCGGCCGCCCCGCTCACCGCCATCCGGCAGCGCGCCGGGAACGGCGCGACCGTGCGCCACGCCCTCGGCGAGGACCTCTACGGGCGGCCGCTCCCGGCGAAACTGCTGACCCCGGCCGCCGACCTGGACGGGCGGGGCGTGGACCCCGGGCGCGTCTGGAGCCACGAGGGGGAGTTCCGCCTCGCCACCGACGACGAGTGGACCCTGCTCGTCCACTACACCGGGAAGCGGCCGGTCGTGCGCCTCGACGGGGAGGAACTGTTCCCCGTCCGGCAGGGCGTGGCCGAGTACTTCGCCGGAGGGCTGCTCGGCTCCGCACCCGACGGGATGAGCGTTCGCCGCCGCACCCTCGCCCTCAAGGCGGGCACCCACCGGCTCTCCGTGACCGCCGAGGGAGGGGACAAGGGCCAGCGATTCCGGCTCCGGCACACCACCGGCGCGATCCGCGCCGCCGACCTCGCCGAGGCCGTGAGGACCGCGAAGTCCGCCCGCAGCGTGGTCCTGTTCGCCTACGAGGACGCCACCGAGGGCAGGGACCGGACCTCCCTGGCACTGCCGGGCGGGCAGGAGCGGCTGATCGAGGCGGTGACGGCCGCCAACCCCCGTACGACCGTCGTGCTCAACACCTCCTCCAGCACGACCATGCCGTGGCTCCCGCGTACCGGAGCGGTCCTGCAGATGTACTACCCGGGCCAGGAAGGGGCGGGAGCCACCGCCGACCTCCTCTTCGGGGACGTGGACCCCGGGGGCCGCCTCACCCAGACCTTCCCGGCCGACGAGCAGGCCACCCCGGTCGGCGGCGACCCGCTGCGCTACCCGGGGGTGGGCGGCCGGCAGGAGTACTCCGAGGGCATCCACGTCGGCCACCGCTGGTACGACGCGCAGCGGGTGACCCCGCTGTTCCCCTTCGGGCACGGACTCTCCTACACCACCTGGCAGTACGACAGGCTCACCGTCCGGCCGGAGCGCGGCGGGCTCCGCGTGGAGTTCACCGTCCGCAACACCGGTCGCCGCAAGGGCACCGAGGTGGCACAGGTGTACGTCGGCCCGTCCGCCGACCTGGAGCTCGACCAGCCGGTGCGCGCACTGGCCGGCTACCGGCGGATCGTCCTGGCGCCCGGCGAGGCGCAGCGGGTGACCGTCGACATCGCCGCGCGGGCGCTGTCGTCATGGGACCCGGAGCAGCACGCCTGGGTACTGGGCTCCGGCCGCCGTGAGGTCTTCGTGGGCCGTTCGTCGCGCGAACTGCCACTGAGGTCCAAGGCGGTCGTGGTGAGCCGATAGGCTGCCCGTTCGGCGTGTCACAGGGGGCGCGCCGGCGACGACTCGGGAGGACGTACCGGTGCACATCCAGGAATGGCTGGAGACGATTCCGGCGGTCAGCATCTATCTCCTGGTGGGTCTGGTCATCGGGCTCGAGAGCCTCGGCATCCCGCTGCCGGGAGAGATCGTCCTGGTCAGTTCGGCGCTGCTGGCCTCGCAGCACGGGGAGATCGACCCCGTGATCCTGGGGCTCTGCGCGATCACCGGGGCGATCGTGGGCGACTCGATCGGCTACGCGATCGGCCGCCGGGGCGGCAAGCCGCTGCTGGAACGGCTCGGCCGGCGCTTCCCCAAGCACTTCGGGCCCCAGCAGGTGGCCCTGGCGGAACGCTCCTTCGAGAAGTGGGGCATGTGGGCCGTCTTCTTCGGGCGGTTCGTGGCGCTGCTGAGGATCTTCGCCGGGCCGCTGGCGGGCGTGCTGCACATGCCGTACTGGCGCTTCCTGGTCGCCAACGTCCTCGGCGGCATCCTGTGGGCGGGCGGCACCACGGCCGTCATCTACTCGGTCGGGATCGTCGCCGAGCCGTGGCTGAAGCGCTTCTCCTGGCTGGCCCTCGGGCTCGCGGTGCTGTTCGGGCTCGCGGTCACGCTGGTGGTGCGCAGCCGGATGAAGAAGGCCGCAGCGGCCGCCGGGGCGGCCGCCGATGCGGAAATCCCCGCGCAGCAGACGGCACGGGCCGCAGTCGGCGAGTGACGGCAGCGGAGCGACCGGAGTCGGACCGGTCGGCCGAGAGCCGGCAGGACCACTGCAGCCCGCTGGCCAACGGACCGGTACGGGCGGCGGCCGGGAGCGGCGACACGGCCTCGGTGCAGTGCCTGCTGGCCGGGGGCGCCGACGTGGACGCCCATGTCATCGGCGGCCGGAGAGCGCTGGCTGGCCGTGTGCGCCGGGCACGTGGAGATCGTCCGCCTGCTCCTCGCATCACCGCCCGCCGCGGACCCTTCTCCCACGACCCGGACCACAGGGCCGTCAGAACCCTGCTCGTGGCCGCATGGGAGGCCCGGAACCGGACACCCCCTAGACCTCCGGGGTCACCGACGCGCGGTGCTGCTTGGCCAGCTCCACGTACATCAGGGCGTTGATCCGGATGTGCTCGCGCTCCTCCTCGGTCAGCTCGCGCCGCACCTTCGCGGGCACGCCCGCGACCAGCGAGCCGGGCGGGACGACCATGCCCTGCGGGACCAGCGCCTGGGCGGCCACCAAGGAACCGGCGCCGATCACCGCGCCGTTGAGCACCGTCGCACCCATGCCGATCAGGCAGTCGTCCTCGACGGTGCAGCCGTGCACGACGGCGTTGTGGCCGATGGAGACGCGCTCGCCGATCGAGACCGGGAAGCCGGGGTCCACATGGACCGTGCAGTTGTCCTGCACGTTGCTGTCGGCGCCGAGCGTGATCGGGCCGCAGTCGGCGCGCAGCACCGCCGAGTACCAGATGCTCGCGCCGGGGGCGAGGGTGACCTCGCCGACCACGACCGAGGTCGGGGCCGTGAAGGCCGTCGGGTCGATGTCGGGGTTCTTGCCGCCGACACCCGCCACGAGTGCCTGGGCCGCCTGCTGCGTCATGTTCTCTTCCTCTGCGTCTGTCGTCCGATTGCCGCGCTAACGGCACCGTAGGCCACGCGTCCGGCCGGACCCGCGATGGGGTGAAGATCACAGGAGTGGGGTCGGGTCGACCGGGGCCCGGCGCACTACCGTTGCCGGGTGCCGAAGAAACAGAACACGTTCTCATCTCTGACGGCCGCGCGCCGCCGGCTGGCGAGCCGCGTGGTCCACACCGGCTGGCGCTGGATGCAGCAGGCCGGCGCGGTGACCGCGCAGACCCCGGGGCGGCTGCGGTTCGGTGCGATCGGCGACGGCACCCGGCTCGCCTTCCCCCAGGGCACGGTCTTCGGCGAGCGGTGGATCCGGCTCGGCGCGCACTGCATCATCGGCGAGCAGGTCACCCTCACCGCCGGGATGATGCCGGACCTCGACCTGGGGGCCGAGCCGATGCTGGTGCTCGGCGACGGGGTGGTCATCGGCCGGGGCAGCCATGTGATCGCCGATGCCCGCATCACCATCGATTCGAACACCTTCTGCGGTCCCGGGGTCTACATCACGTCCACCAACCACAGCTACGACGACCCGCACCAGCCCGTGGGCCGGCAGTGGCCGCGCAGCGAGCCCGTGGAGATCGGCCCGGGGTGCTGGCTCGGCACCGGCTCCGTGATCCTGCCGGGCGCCCGGCTCGGCCGTAACGTCGTGGTGGCCGCGGGGGCCGTCGTACGGGGCGAGGTGCCCGACCATGCGGTGGTGGCGGGGGCGCCCGCGCGCATCGTGCGGCGCTGGGAGCCGGAGACGGGCTGGCAGCCGCCGCTGCGCACGCCGGCGCCGGTGCCGATCCCGGACGGCATGACTCCGGAGCAGCTGCGCGGGCTGGCCGAGCTCGCGGAGGCCGAGCACTCGTAGGACGTGGCCGCGGTGCTCAGCCCGCGGCCAGCAGAACCGTTCCGGCGAGGGCCAGTCCGGCGCCCGCGGCCTGGACCGTGCGCAGCCGTTCCTTGAGTACGGCGAAGGCGGCGAGCGCGGTGATCACCGGGTAGAGCGAGGACAGTACGGCGGCCATGGTGACCGGGCCGCTCTGGGCGGCGATCGAGTACGTGCCGTTCGCCGCGACGTCCGCGAGGCCGACGAAGGCCAGGGCGGGCAGCAGCCCCCACAGCACCCGGAGGTCGGTCCCCGCCGGGAGGGCGGGTATGCCGCGCCGGGTCTGCGCCCACAGGGCGGCGCCGCCGACGGCGACATTGGTGACCCGCTGCACGAACAGCGCCAGGAAGAGCCCGGTGATGGTGGTGGATGCCTCTGCGATCAGGGCCATCACCGCCCCGAAGCCGAAGGCGGCGACCAGGGTGAGGATGACGGCCTGCCGCTGGACCGGTGCGCCGCGCAGCTCCGGGCCGCCCGCGAGGACGATGCCGAGGACGGCCACCGCTATCCCCGCGAACTGGCCGAGGCCGGGCCGCTCGCCCAATATGAGCCCCGCGCTGACAGGCACGACCACGCCGAGGGAGCCCAGCGGCGAGACCACGCCCATCGGGCCGAGGGCCAGCGCCTTGTAGAAGCTGAGCATGGCCACCGGTCCGACGAGGCCCGCGCCGACGGCGAACCACAGCTGCGGCCCGGCCTCCCGCCAGGCGCCGGTGCCGAGGACCACCGCGCCGAGCACGACCACGGCGACGACCTGCGAGACGACGACCACGGTGAGCGCCGGGATCCGGCGGGTCAGCAGCCCGCCGCCGAAGTCGGCGAGCCCCCACAGCACGGCTGTGGCCAGAGCGAAGAGGGCGGTCATGGGGGCCTCGCAGTACAGTGCAGTGAACGCTGGAGTGCAGCATCGAATACAGACCACGATAGTGCACTCTGTTGGACTGTGTCATCCAGAATATTGGACGGAATGGTGTCGGATCTCGAACAGCTCACCCAGGCGCTCGCCCAGAACCTCAAGCGGTGGCGTGGAGAGCGCGGTTTCACCCTGGACTCCCTGGCTGCCCGCGCGGGAGTGAGCCGCGGGATGATCATCCAGATCGAGCAGGCCCGTACGAATCCCAGCCTGGGCACCACGGTCAGGCTGGCCGACGCGCTGGGCGTCAGCATCTCCGCGCTCCTCGACCACGACCGCGGCCCGCAGGTGCGGGTCGTCCCGCCGGACCAGGTGGTACGGATCTGGTCCAGCGAGGCGGGCAGTTCGACGACGATGCTGATCGGCACGGACGAGCGCGGGCCGATGGAGCTGTGGACCTGGCACCTGGTGCCGGGCGAGGGGACGGACTCCGTCCCGCACCCGTCCGGCACCATCGAGATGCTGCACGTCACGGCCGGGGAGCTGACGCTGGTGGTCGGCGAGGAGGAGTTCCGCGTACCGGCCGGGGCCGCGGCCGCCTTCGAGGCCAACCTCCCGCATTCCTACCGCAATGACGGCTCCGTACCGATGGAGATGACCCTCGCGGTGTCAGTCCCGCCGGTCTCGGCGCCGGTGGCGGTCTCCGGGCACGCGCACGCCCACGGGAGCGCGGACGCCCGCGGGAGTGCGGACGCCGGTTAGAGCGCGGGGATCTCGATCGCCGGGCAGCGGTCCATGACCATGGTGAGTCCGGCTTCGCGGGTGCGGGCGAAGGCGGCCTCGTCGATCACGCCGAGCTGGAACCAGACGGCCTCGGCACCCACGGCGGCCGCCTGGTCGGCCACCGGGCCGGCCAGCTCGCTGTTCACGAAGACGTCCACCACGTCCACCTTGAACGGGATCTCCGCGAGCGAGGCGTACCCGGGCTCGCCGTGCACGGTCTCGGCCTTGGGGTGCACGGGGATCACGCGCTTGCCGAACCGCTGGAGCACGCGGGCCACCCCGTAGGCCGCGCGGTCCTGGTTGTTCGAGAGGCCCACCACGGCCCAGGTGTCGCCGAGCTCGGTGAGGATCTTGCGGATGGTTGCCGGGTCGCCGTACACGTGTGCCGCCTCCTGATGTTCTCGTCCTGATGTTCTCGTCCGCGCCGGTCCCGTCCACTGCGCTTCCACTGCGTCGGACCGGCGCTCAGCGGCATCAACCGAAAACCTCCGGGGGTGATTCCCCGGCGACGGCCCCGAGGCGGCTGTGTAGCCTGTCGATCCGTTCGAGCGACGCGAGGGTGGGACGTGGAGAGACTGGTGGAGGGGGCGGTAGCGGAGGCCCTGCGCGCGGGTGACGGCGAGACGGTCCGCCTGTACGCGGCCGCCTGCGCCGAACGCGCGGTGCCCCTGTTCATCGGCCTGCGGGCGGGCATGCCGGACCGGAAGGCCGACCTGGACCTCTGTGTGGAGTCCGTACGCGGCCTCTGGTACGCGGACCGTGCGCTGCCCGACGCCGCCGAACGCGCGCGCGTCCTGGAGGGGTTCCCGGAACTGCGGTCGCGCGAGGACGGAGAGAGCATCACCGATGTCGCGGGGACGTACGCCTTCTTCGGCGTCCTCGTCCTGCGGTACGCGCTGCTGGCCAACGCCTCCGCGGACGCCGACCACGCGCTGTCCTGCGGTCACGCCGCGCTGACCGCGATGGGTCTGCTGGACCAGAACCTGGCCGCCGGCGGCCGCTTCCGGGCCCAGGAGGAAGCGCTGCAGGCCCGTTCCGTGAGCGGCGACGCCGCGGGCCTGTGGGAAGCGAGCGTCGCGGCGGGGCGCGAAGGGTTCCGGGCCGTGCTGGGCTGCCTACCCGGCTGACGGGTCCACGTTCCACTCCCGGGGCAGGGCGCCGTCGCAGAAGACGCAGAAGAAGTCCCCCTCCCGGACGATGTTCAGCCGACTGCAGGCGGGGCACCTGCGGAACACCACCTCGTGGGTGAAGCCGGAGGGGTGGCCGATCCCCGCCGCGTCCAGAGCCGCCGCGACCGCCGGCCACGATCCGGCGTCCGGGCAGTATCCGGTCGACTGGTTGCTCACCGTGCGGACCGCCCACCCCCCGGGCTCCCGCGCGAAGCTCATCTCCCCGGCGCTCAGCACCGGGCCACCGCCGGCACAGACCACGTGCTCGCTGCGCCGCGGCGCGAGCCGCAGCACTCCGCCGGAATCCACGACGAAGGTGAAGGGCTCCGTCAGTTCGGCCGTCGCCGTCGCCCAGTCCTCGAAGTCCGCGACCGAGCGGATGCTCCGGCCCGCGACTCCCGGCCGGACGAGCGCCCGCAGCTCGGGCGGGCCCACGTACTCGTATCCCCACCCCCGCAGATCCATGGCCGCCAAGCTACCGCCATGCCCTCCGGCGGCCGGGGGCCGGGCAGGCCGGGGGCCGGTTCGGCACGGCTTAGGGTGGTGAGGTGAAGGCAGACCAGTACGTGACGGTGGCCCGTGAGGGCGTGCACGAGTCCGAGATCAACCGCTCGCGCTTCCTGTGCTCGCTCGCGCCCGCCGCGACCGAGCAGGAGGCTCAGGACTTCGTCGCGCGCATCCGCAAGGAGCACCCCACCGCCACGCACAACTGCTTCGCCTACGTCGTCGGCGCGGACGCCTCCGTCCAGAAGGCCAGCGACGACGGCGAGCCCGGCGGCACCGCCGGGGTGCCCATGCTGCAGATGCTCATGCGCCGGGACGTCCGCTACGCGGTCGCCGTCGTCACCCGCTACTACGGCGGTGTGAAACTCGGCGCCGGCGGACTGATCCGGGCCTACGGCGGTGTCGTCGGTGAGGCCCTCGACGAGCTCGGCACCGTCACCCGGCGCCGCTACCGGCTGGCCACCGTCACCGTCGACCACCAGCGGGCCGGCAAGACCCAGAACGATCTGCGCGCCACCGGCCGGACCGTGGTGGACCTGCGCTACGGGGCCGAGGTCGAGATCGAGGTGGCCCTCCCGGAGGCCGATCTGCCCGCTTTCGAGGCCTGGCTCGCCGACACCACGGCGGGCAGCGCCGGTCTCACCCTCGGCGGAGAGACGTACGCGCCCTGAGCGCCCCCGGGGACGGGTTAGCGTAGAGGGGTTCAACGAGCGGGAGACGACCAGGGGGAGACGGCATGCGCGGCGGGGCCGGCGAGTGAAGTTCCTGCACACCTCCGACTGGCACCTCGGCCGGGCCTTCCACCGGGTCAACATGCTCGGCGCCCAGGCGGTCTTCATCGACCACCTCGTCGAGACCGTGCGCGAGCACGAGGTCGACGCCGTCCTCGTCGCGGGTGACATCTACGACCGGGCCGTTCCCCCGCTGCCCGCCGTCGATCTGTACGACCGGGCCCTGCACCGCCTCGCCGAGCTCGGCGTGCCCACCGTGATGATCTCCGGCAACCACGACTCCGGGCGCCGGCTCGGCGTCGGCGCCGGCCTGATCGACCGGGCCGGGATCCACCTGCGGACCGACCCGGCCGGCTGCGCCGACCCCGTGGTCCTGGCCGACGCACACGGCGACGTGGCGCTGTACGGCCTGCCGTACCTGGAGCCCGCCCTGGTCAAGGACCAGTTCGGCGCGGAGAAGGTGAGCCACGAGGCGGTCCTCGGCGCCGCCATGGACCGGATCCGCGCCGACCTGGCCGCCCGCGCGCCCGGCACCCGCTCGATCGTCCTCGCACACGCCTTCGTCACGGGCGGACAGGCCAGCGACAGCGAGCGCGACATCACCGTCGGCGGCGTCGAGGCGGTGCCCGCCTCGGTCTTCGCCGGGGTGGACTATGCCGCCCTCGGCCACCTCCACGGCTGCCAGACGATCAACGAACGGGTCCGCTACTGCGGTTCCCCGCTCGCCTACTCCTTCTCCGAGGCCGACCACCGCAAGACCATGTGGCTGATCGAACTCGGCGCGCAGGGCGAGGTCGCCTCCGCCGAGCGCATCGACACCCCCGTGCCCCGCCGCCTCGCGCGGCTGCGCGGACGCCTCGACGACCTGCTGCAGGATCCGGCGCACCAGGTCCACGAGGACGCCTGGGTCGAGGCCACCCTCACCGACCCGGTCCGCCCCGACGACCCCATGGCCCGGCTCGCCGCCCGCTTCCCGCACACCCTCACGCTCGCCTTCGACCCCGAGGGCCGCCAGGAGGAGACCGGCGCCTCCTACGCCCAGCGGCTGCGCGGCCGCAGCGACCAGGAGATCGCCGAGGACTTCGTCGCCCACGTGCGCGGCGGCGGCCACGCCGACGAGGCGGAACGGGCCGTCCTCCAGGGCGCCTTCGACGACGTACGCGCCGACGACAGCCACCGGGAGACCCACCGATGAGGCTGCACCGGCTGGCCGTCACCGCCTTCGGGCCTTTCGCCGAGCCCCAGGAGATCGACTTCGACGCACTGTCCGGCGCCGGGATCTTCCTGCTGCACGGACCCACCGGCGCAGGCAAGACCTCCGTCCTCGACGCCGTCTGCTACGCGCTCTACGGCTCCGTACCGGGCCCCCGCCAGGCCCCCGGCACCAGCCTGCGCAGCGACCACGCCGCCGCCCACACCCCGACCGAGGTCACCCTCGAACTCACCGCGGGCGGCCGCCGCCTGGAGATCACCCGGCGCCCCGAACAGGAGCGTCCGAAGAAGCGCGGCACGGGCACCACCAGGGACAAGGCCCAGAGCTGGCTGCGCGAGCACACCGGCGAGGGATGGGAGCCGCTCAGCCGGTCCCACCAGGAGATCGGCGAGGAGATCGAGCAGCTCCTCGGCATGAGCCGCGAGCAGTTCTGCCAGGTCGTGCTCCTGCCGCAGGGGGAGTTCGCGCGATTCCTGCGCGCCGACGAGGCGGCCCGCGGCCGCCTGCTCGGCCGGCTCTTCGACACCCGCCGCTTCGCCGCCGTCGAGGCCCTGCTCGGGGAGCGCCGCCGGGCCGCCGAGGCGAAGGTCCGGGCCGGCGACGAGAAGGTGCTCCACACCGCCCAGCGGCTCGCCCAGGCCGCAGGGGACAGTGCCGATCTGCGCGCCTGGCCGATGCCCGCACACCAGCCGGGCGACCCCGGGCTCGCCGGGGCCGTCGGGGCCTGGGCGGCCGTCGCCCGCTGCGCGGCCCGCGAGCGCCTCGACGTCGCCGAGTACGCGCTGGCCGCCGTCGAGAGCCGGCACGCCGCCGCCCGGCGGGCCGCCGAGGACGCCCGCGAGCTCGACCGGCTCCAGCGCCGGCACGCGGAGACCGTCCGCCGGGCCGCCCTGCTCGCCGAGGCCGCACCCGAACGGGAGCGGGTGCACGCCCTGCTGGACCGAGCCCGGCGCGGCGCCCTGGTGGCCCCCGCCCTCGAACTGCGCGGAGCGGCCTCCGCCGCACACCTCGCCGCCGCCCACGCCGAGACCTCCGCCCGGGCGGAGCTGCCTCCCCCGCTGAAGGAGGCGGGAGCCGAGCAGCTGGCCGATGTCGAGCAGCGGCTGCGCGAAGCCCTGGGCGCACTGGGCGCCGCACAGCGGGCCGAGCAGCGCAGCGCCGAGATCGGCCGCGAACGGGCCGACCTGGAACGGGAGTCCCGGGCCGCCGAGGAGCAGCACCAGGAGTCCGCCGAGTGGCTGGCGCGCTGGGAGACGACCCGGACGGCGCTGCAGGAGCGCGTGGACGCCGCCCAGCAGGCCGCGACCCTCGCAGAGCATCTCGCGGGCCGCCTGGAACCCGCCCGCATGCAGCTGAACTCCGCCCGCAGGCGGGACGAGCTCGACGCCGACGCGGAGCGCGCCGAGGGCGAACTGCTCACCCTGCGCGAGGAATCGGCCGCCGCGCGGGAGCACTGGCTGGAGCTCAAGGAGGCCCGGCTGCGCGGAATCGCCGCCGAGCTCGCCGAGGCACTGGTGACGGGAGAGGCCTGCACCGTGTGCGGGTCCGCGGAGCACCCCGCTCCGGCCCGCCCGGCTCCCGGCCACGTGGACCGCGCCGCCGAGGACACCGCTCACGCGCTCTCCGAACGGGCCGAGCGGGCGCGGGCCGCCACCGAGCGCCGGCTCGCCGCCGCGCAGGAGGCCCGCGCCGAGGCCGCGGCCGCCGCCGGGGACGCCACCACCGCCGAACTCCTCGACCTGACCGCGGACCTGAGTGCCCGCCATGCCGCCGCCCACGCCGCGGCCGCCGGCCTGCACGCCGCCCGCGAGCAGCTCGCCCGGGCCGAGCGGGAGCACGCCGCACGCAGCGCCGACCGGCAGGGCGCCGAGACCCGGGCCGCCGCCAGGGCCTCCCGGCGCGAGGCCCTGGACCGTGAGCAGGCCGGACTGGAGGCCGAACTCGCCCTCGTCCGGGACGGCGCGCCCACCGTCGCGGCCCGCGCCCGGACCTTGGAGGACCGGGTCCGGATGGTCTTCGGCGCGGCCACCTCGCTGCGCCGGGCCGAGACCACCGCCGCCCGGCTGAAGGAGGCCGACGACCAGCTCGCCGACGCCGCCTTCAAGGCCGGCTTCGACACCATCGAGGCCGCCGCCGACGCGGTGCTCCCCGAGTACGAACGCACCGCCCTCCAACACCGGCTGGACGCCTGGCAGACGGAGGAGGCCCTGCTGGCGGACCGCCGAGCCGAGACCGGCACCGCCGAAGCGGCAGCCCTGCCTCCGGCCGCACCGGATGCCGCCGAGGCGTACGCGGCCTCGGCCGCGGCGAAGCTTCGTACGGCCGGGTCGGCCGCCGACGCGGCCCGGGTGCGCTGCACGGAGCTGGACCGGCTCTCCCGGCAGGCCGAGCAGGAACTGCGCGCGCTCGGCCCGCTGCGGGAGGCCTACGACCGGGTCGCCCGGCTGGCCGGACTCACCGCGGGCACCTCCGCCGACAACGAGCGCAAGATGCGCCTGGAGGCCTACGTGCTGGCCGCCCGCCTGGAGCAGGTGGCCGCCGCCGCGACGGTACGGCTGCTGCGCATGTCCGGCGGCCGCTACACCCTCGTGCACTCCGACGCGCGGGCGAGCGGACGGGGGCGCTCCGGCCTCGGACTGCACGTGGTCGACGCCTGGACGGGCAGCGAGCGGGACACCGCCACCCTGTCGGGCGGCGAGACCTTCTTCGCCTCGCTCGCCCTCGCGCTCGGACTCGCCGACGTGGTCACCGACGAGGCCGGCGGGATGCGCCTCGACACCCTCTTCATCGACGAGGGCTTCGGCAGCCTCGACGACCAGGCGCTGGACGAGGTGCTCGACGTCCTGGACTCGCTGCGCGAGCGCGACCGCAGCGTCGGCATCGTCAGCCACGTCGCCGACCTGCGGACCCGGGTCCAGGCCCAGCTGGAGATCGTCAAGCAGCGCGGCGGCTCCGTGGTGCGCCACCGGACGGCGGGGCTCACGGACTGAGCGGCCTGCGGGGCAGCGGTGAGGAGTAGACGATGCTCGTCGTCACCGGGCCGAGCCCGGAGATCCGGCCCGTGACCTCCTCCAGGTGCGCCATGGAGCGGGTCGCGACCTTGAGCACGAAGCAGTCGTCGCCGGTGACGTGATGGGCCTCCAGGATCTCGGGGGTGGATTCCAGGAGGTCGTGGAAGGGCTTGTAGTTGCCGTGCGGGTAGCGCAGTCGTACCAGCGCGAGGATCGACTTGCCGAGCTTCTCCGGATCCACCGTCGCCGTGTAGCCGGTGATGATGCCCGTCTCCTCCAGCCGGCGGACCCGCTCGGTGACGGCGCTCGCGGACATCGACACGGAGCGGGCGAGCTCGGTGAAACTGGCGCGCCCGTCCCGCTGGAGGGCTTCGAGGATCCGCCAGTCGGTGGCGTCCGGGGAATAGTCGGTCATGGTGCAGGTCTAGCAGGGGATTCCCCGGCCGGACAAGGGAAAAGCCGGGGATGTCCACTTCCGGCGATGATCAATGGATCGTAGATTTTCAGCCATGACGACGACGCAGAACACCTCCTCCGCCCCCGCCACCACCAATCCCGTGCTCCGGGTACCCCCGGCCTCCCCGGCCGCGGCCGCCGCGTACTTCGCCGCGAGCCTGGCCTTCCACGCGGACGTGTCGGACGTTGCCGGCGCGTTCAAGGCCCACCGGGAGCAGGGCGCCGAGCTCGGCTTCCAGCTCGTCGACTCCCGTTCCACCCCGTCCTGGGACCAGGCCCACGTGCCCGGCGCCGTGCACCTGCCCACCGCCCTCATCCCCGAGCAGGCCGAGCGGCTCCTGGACAGGAACATCCCCGTGGTGACGTACTGCTGGGGACCCGGCTGCAACGGCGGCACCCGCTCCGCCCTCGCCCTGGCCGAACTCGGCTTCCAGGTCAAGGAGATGCTCGGCGGCATCGAGTACTGGATCCGCGAGGGCTTCGAGGTCGAGACCTGGCAGGGAGGCCGGCAGCGCGCCGAGGCCGACCCGCTGACCGCGCCGACCGACTCGGACGACTGCGGCTGCTGAGGCGCCCGTCCACGGCCTGATCGACGGCCTGTCCGCGGCCATGGTCCACGGCCTGATCGACGGCCTGTTCACGCGGACGGGCCGCCCGTTCCCCGGGGGGAAGGAGCGGCCCGTCCGTCGTTCGCCACGGGGAGTCCCCCGCCGTCAGAGCTTCGACAGCTCGTCCACCAGGTCGTCCAGACCCAGCGAACCCTGCGACAGCGCCGCCATGTGCCAGGCCTTCAGGTCGAAGGAATCGCCGTGCGCGGCACGCGCGTTGTCCCGGCCCAGCAGCCAGGCGCGCTCGCCCAGCTTGTACCCGATCGCCTGCCCCGGCATCGACAGGTAGCGGGTCAGCTCGCTCTCGACGAACTCCGCGGGCCGGCCGCTGTGCAGACCGAAGAACTCCTGCGCCAGGTCCACCGTCCAGGTCTCGCCCGGGTGGAACGGCGAGTCCGCAGGGATCTCCAGGCCCACGTGCATGCCGATGTCCACGATGACCCGCGCCGCGCGCATCATCTGGCAGTCCAGGTAACCCAGGCGCTGCTCGGCGTCCTTGAGGTAGCCCAGCTCGTCCATCAGCCGCTCCGCGTACAGGGCCCAGCCCTCGGCGTTGGCGCTGACCATGCCGACGGTGGCCTGGTAGCGGGAGAGCTGGTCCGCCACGTGCGTCCACTGCGCGAGCTGCAGGTGGTGGCCCGGCACGCCCTCGTGGTACCAGGTGGACACCAGGTCGTACACGGGGAAGCGGGTCAGGCCCATGGTGGGCAGCCAGGTGCGGCCCGGGCGGGAGAAGTCCTCCGAGGGGGAGGTGTAGTACGGGGCCGCGGGGCCGCCCGGCGGGGCGATCCGGGACTCCACCTTGCGGACGCGCTCGGCGAGCTCGAAGTGGGTGCCGTCGAGGTTCTCGATGACCTCGTCCATCAGGCCCTGGAGCCAGGCCCGGACCTCGTCCACCCCCTCGATGTGGGCGCCGTGCTCGTCCAGGTGCTTGAGGGTCTCCCAGGGGCCGGCGCCCGGGAGGATCTTGGCCGCCTCGGCCTTCATCTCGGCGAGCAGCCGGTGGTACTCCGACCAGCCGTAGGCGTACGCCTCGTCCAGGTCCAGGTCCGTACCGTTGAAGAAGCGGGACCAGCGGGCGTACCGCTCGCGGCCCACGGTGTCCGGCTCGCCCTCGACGGCCGGGGCGTACACCGAGCTCATCCAGTCGCGCAGATCGACGACGGCGGCGGTCGCGCCGGCGGCCGCGGCGTCGAGCTCGGCGCGCAGGGACTGCGGGCCGGCGGAGACGAAGCCCTCGAAGAAGGGTGCCTCGGAGCCGTCCTGGCCGGCCCAGGTGGTGAGCTGGCCGATCATGGTGGTGGTGGCGCGGGGGCCGCCGAGCAGGCCGCGCTCCAGGCCGAGCCCGAGGCTCTCGCGGTAGCCGTCGAAGGCGGCCGGTACGGCGCGCAGACGCTCGGCGATCGCGGCCCAGTCCTCGTCGGTGTCGGCGGGGGTCAGGGAGAAGACCTCACGGACGGAGTGCGCGGGGCTGTGGATGTTGCTGACCGCGCGCAGGTCCTCGTCGGCGGCGTGGACGGCGAGCTCGGCGGTGAGGCGCTCGCGCAGCAGCCGGGCGCAGCGGCGTTCGGCGTCGCTGTCGGCTCCGGGCACCGACTCGGCGGCGTCCAGACGCACGAGGGTCTCACGGGCGAGTTCGGCGACGGCCGCGCGGCCCGCCGGGGAGAAGTCCGGGAGCTTGCTCGAACTCGCGGCGACACCGAGGTAGGTGCCGGTGATCGGGTCGAGGGCGATGAGGTCGTCGACGTAGGCGTCGGCCACCTGGCGGGGCAGTTGGGGTGCGCTGCCGCTGTGGAGGATCTCTGACATGCGGCCATCTTCGTATGTGAGACCGCATCCCGTCATCACCGATTGCGATCGGCCTGCTGACGTGGGCCGGAGAGGGTGCGGTCGTGCGGGCGGGAAACAGCCAACCGGACGCCCCTGCCGGTGAGTTGGCGTCTGCGGGGCGGAGAACGCCGGGGGTGGGGTGCCCGTACTTTGGCCGGATACCGCCGGAGCCGGTACCCGTGGAGGGTCCCGGTCCGGACGGATCGCTCAGTGGCGGCGCCGCGGGGCCGACGGCTCGTGCGGGAGCTCGCGGGGAAGCTCGTAGGGCAGTCGGGAGCTGACCGGGGTCGCGTCCAGCCGGGCCGTGATCACCAGAGTGCCCTCCTCGATCTGATAGTCGAGGGGGAGGCCGAGGCCGCGCATGGCGGCGACCATGCCGGTGTTGGCGGCCCGGGTGACGGCGTACACGCTGTCGCATCCGGCCTCGACGGCCATCGCGACGAGTCGGCGCAGCAGCTCGGAACCGATGCCGCGGCGCTGCCAGTCGTCCTCGATGAGCAGGGCGATCTCGGTCTCGTCGCCGTCCCACAGCAGGTGACCGAGGGCGACGAGCCTCCCGGAGGCGGTGGTCGCGGCGATGGTGCGGCCGAAACGGGGGCTCAGCAGGTGGCCGAGGTAGCGGTCGGCGTCGGCGACGGGGCCGTGGTAGCGCAGCGACAGGGTGCGTTCGGAGCAGCGGTCGTGCATGGCGCGGGCCGCGGCCAGGTCGGAGCCGTCGGCGCGGCGCACGGTGATCTCGTTGCCCTCGGGCAGGGTCAGCACGTCCTGGCTGCGCGGGACGCGCGGGCCGAGCCGGGCGTCGAGCTCGACGAGGGCGCGGGCCCTGGCGAACTCGGTCGGGGTGAAGGGAAGGTAGGGCCGCTCCACGGTGATCGCACCGCCGGAAGGGTCGCGCAGCCGCATGACCGTGGCCTCCAGGACCCCCTCGACCGGGGCGTCGGCGCCGGCGTTGGGGCGGCCGGAGAGGGTGGTCGCCGGGATCGAGTGGATGGTGCAGCGGCCGAGGAGCTGGCGCAGTGCGAGGGGCAGCTCGGCGGCGTCGAGGGCGGTGCGGGTGGCCAGGCCCAGGACCCGCGTCGGGGTGTCGACCAGGTCGTGCGCGTCGGCGCGCTCCATCCAGGTGCTGTGGCCGCCGGCCCGGGAGACGGCCCGGGTGAGGTCGGCGGAGGGCAGCTGCTGGGGTGCGCGCAGCAGGAACTCGTCGACCGTGCCGCCCTCGGGGAGCGGGTGCGTCTGGAGCGTCAGGATGTCCACGCTGTTGTGGGCGAGGGCGATGCAGAGGGCGGCCAGGGAGCCCGGCTCGTCGCGCACGGTCGTGCGCATCCGCCACAGGGCGGTGTCGTTGGAGCTGCCGGTCGTGTCTGCGGTTGTCGTTGCGGTCGCTGTGGCGGTCGTCGTTGAGGTCGTCGGGGGGAGCGTCTTCGGATCGGTCGGGGCTGTGCTCGGCGGCGGCGGTGCATGGCTGTGGCGCCGTGCCCACCAGGTGTGGAAGGCGGCCGTCACCAGTAGGGCGACGGCCGAGGCGATGAGCAGGACCGGGCCCCGCGGGCCGTGCACGACGAGATTGGCGATGGCGTCGGCGACCGCGACGGCGCAGAACAGTGCGGCGAGTTCGACGACGTCGCGGCGCCAGTGGTGACGGTGGGGACGGTGGGCAGAGGCAGGGTTACGGTCAGTCATGCACACCACTGTGGCGCAGGGGTGTTGCGTGATCACGAACGATCTGTGACCGGCTGGTTAAGTGTCCATCTGGCCGATTTCACCCAGTTTTCCGGACCATTTCCGGATTGCCGGTGTGGGGCTTCGGGACTCGGGGGCTTCGCGGCGTTGCCGCGGCTGTCCCGCTCCTGGCCCATGTGCTACTGGCCCACGCGCCCCGGCTGGAGCGTCCGGGTGAAGAGTACGCCTCCTCCCTGGCGGCGCAACCGGACGGTGAGCTCCCCGCTGTCGCCGTCGATGTCGACCTCGCCGTAGTACGGGGGGTTCTCCGAGGGCGACATGTTGGCGAAGGGGGCCGACTGCACGTAGGCGGTCTCCGGGCCGAAGGTGGCGTCGAGGCGCCCGGCCGGGAAGCCGCCGGCGCCGATCGGGCCGGACACGAACTCCCAGAACGGCGCGAAGTCGGTGAAGGCCGCCCGCTCGGGCGCGTAGTGGTTCGCGGCGGTGTAGTGCACGTCGGCCGTGACCCAGAGGGTGCCCGTGATGCGCTGATGCTTGATGTGACGCAGGAGTTCGGCGATCTGGAGCTCGCGGCCCAGCGGAGCGCCCGGGTCGCCCTGGGCGACGGCCTCGAAGTTCGCGGCTCCGTCGGGGACGACGATGCCCAGCGGCATGTCGGCGGCGATGACCTTCCAGGTGGCGCGGGAGCGGGAGAGCTCGCGCTTGACCCAGGCCAGCTGCTCGGGGCCGAGGATGCCGATGGGGTCCTCGGTCTGGCCGCCGGGGGAGTTGGCGTTGCGGTAGGTGCGCATGTCGAGGACGAAGACGTCGAGCAGCGGACCGTAGCGCATCACGCGGTACATCCGGCCCTCGGCGCGGCCGCCGCGCAGGTCCGTGACGGGGAAGTACTCGCCGAAGGCCCGGCGGGCGCGGGCGGCGAGGGTGTCGGCCTCCTTGACGGTGTAGCGGGGGTCGTCGATCAGCTGGCCGGGATACCAGTTGTTGCGCACCTCGTGGTCGTCCCACTGGGCGAGGACGGGGACCTGGGCGTTGAAGCCGAGCAGATTGCGGTCGAGGAGGTTGTAGCGGAAGTTCCCGCGGAACTCGGCGAGCGTCTCGGCGACCTTCGCCTTCTCCTCGGTGGTGACGTTGCGCCAGAGGCTGCCGTCGCGCAGCGGGGCGGTGGCCCCGATCGGCCCGTCGGCGTAGATCGTGTCGCCGCTGAAGAGGAAGAAGTCGGGGTTGCGCAGCCGCATCTCCTCGAAGACGCGGTAGCCGCCGAGATCGGGGTTGATGCCCCAGCCCTGGCCCGCCAGGTCGCCGGACCACAGGAAGCGCACGTCGTGGCGGCGGGAGACGGGGGTGGTGCGGAAGGTGCCGTGGACCGGCGAGGAGCTGCGGCGGGGGTCGTCGGGGTCGGTCAGGACGACCCGGTAGTGGATCTGCTGGCCGGGCGGCAGGTCGCGCAGGACGGTGGTTCCGGTGAAATCGCTCGACGGGCCGAGCAGCGGACCGTGGTGGCGGCGTACGGCGTAGCGGAACGCCTCGCTCGGGGAGGTCTCGACGTACATCCGCGCCAGGCGGTCGGAACGCGTCCACACCGCGGCCGAATGGGCGGTGATCTCGCCGGACTGGACGCCCCAGAGCGCATTCGGCCGGCCGGAGCGGGCCAGGGCGGGGGCGGCGAGCGCCGGAGCGGCGATCAGCGCGGACGACAGGGCGAGGGAACCGCCGATGAGGGACCGTCGGGTGTGCGGGATCGATGCCATCGGTACGTCTCCTGGGGCCGGCGAGGACGGGTCGGACCAGCGTGCCGTCGCACACCGGCCCGGCCGCGTCTCCCACGCGAACCACGGATGAACAGCCGTCAGCCGCTCATTCGTTCAAATGTTCAACCGTTCCGGCGGTCGGCCGTTCAGGCTGCCGCGAGCCGCGCGCTGCGGGCCGTGTCCAGCACCACCCGGGCGACGAGGGCCGGATCGTCGTTCATCGGCACGTGTCCGCAGCCCGGGAGCCGGACGAGCCGGGCGCCGGGGACGGTGTGCTTGGCGCGGACTCCCTGGCGGCGCAGCAGCAGCCGGTCGCGGGATCCCCAGGCGATGGTGACCGGCAGACCGGGCACGTCGTCGGTGAACCGTACGGAACCGCCCGCGGCCAGCGTGTCCTCGAAGCCCGTGGCATCGCGCAGGGCGAGGGTCTCGGCGACGACGGCCTCGGCCGGGCGGCGGGACGGGCGGGCGTAGATGGTGCCGGTGAGCGCGGCGCGGCCGACGGCGCTGCGCGAGAGCCGCCGCACGGCGGGGAGGGGCAGCGCCCTGGCGCCGGCGCGCATTGCGAGGAGCGTGGCGAAGGCGTAACGGCGTTCGCCCTCGGTCCAGAACCCGGCGGGGGAGAGGGCGGTGACCGAGCGGACGAGGTTGCTCCGGCCCATTTCGAGGGCGAGCAGACCGCCGAGCGAATTGCCCGCGACGTGCGGGCGCTCGACGCCGAGGGCCGTGCAGAGCGCCCCGAGGGCCGGGGCCACGGTCTCCAGGGAGTACGGAACGCCCTGGGGCAGTGGCTCCGAGACGCCGAAGCCGGGCAGGTCGACGGCGATCACGTCGTGCTCGGCGGCCAGGATGTCGATCACCGGATGCCAGGCCTGGAGGTGGTGGCCGATGCCGTGGAGCAGGAGAAGCGGTTCGCCGGCGCCCTTGCGCTCGTAGGCGACGGTGGCGGTGTGCGGGCCGAGCGGCGAATCGATCGTGAAGGAGACCGTGGCGGTCATGCTGCTCCTCGTTCGGTTGGGCGCGTGCGAGACGGGATGTCAGTAGTGCCTACCGCCATGATTACCGTCCGGTAGCCCTTGACTACAAGCCCTCCGTGCGCACGAGAACATCCCATGAACGGCTTGATACGTATGCCCGTTCTGCCCGGCAAAGGTACGAGCATTGGTCTTGACCAAGGGGGTGTGCCGTCCTATCGTCGCAGGGATAGTGCAGGAACCTTTAATAAACAAAGGCGCGGAACTGCCGCTGAAACACACGGCGAGTGCAGCGATGGCAGGAGGAGTCAGGGTGGGGACCACGCAGCTCGAAACGGCACCGGAGCCGAAGTACTGGCACCTCAAGACCGTCCTCAGCGAGGCGCTCGACCAGGACTTCGCCGTCGGCGAGGTGCTGCCCAACGAGCGCGAGCTCGCCGCCCGCTTCGGGGTCGCCCGCGCGACCCTGCGCCAGGCACTCGAGCAGTTGGAGCTCGAAGGACGGCTGCAGCGCCGCCGTGGCGTCGGCACCACCGTCGCCCCGCCGCGCGTCGGTGTCGCCGTCGGCAGTGCGCAGCACAGCTGGCCCGGCGAGAGCGTGGACGGATGGGAGCCGCTCGACGCGGCCGAGACCCTGCCGACGCCCGCGGTGCTCAAGCTCCTCGGTACCGGTGGCGCCTTCGCCGCCGACCAGCCGGTGCACACCGTGCGCCGGACCCGTGTCACCCACGGCCAGGCCGTCGCCGCCGAACTGCTCTACGTCCCGGCCGCCTCGGTGCCCGGACTGCCCGCCATCGAGGCCCCCGCCGGACCGGCCCGCGCCCGCGCCGTCCTGCGCGAACTGCAGCGGCTGGTCCTCGACGGCCAGGACCGCTCGGTGGAACTCGGGTCCGCCCGCGCCGACGACGCCAAGGAACTGGACCGCCTGCCCGGCGCCCCGGTACTCCTGGTGACCACGCGTTACTTCACCACCGCGGGCACCGCGGCGGTCTCGGTGGCCACCTACCGCGCGGACACCTGCCGCCTCACCTTCGGCGACTCGGGCAACGTCGAGATCACCCACGAGCCGCGCGTCGCCTCCTGACGCCGACCGGCCGCCCCCGGTCCCCGATCGCTGCACGTGTGCAGGGACGGCCCGGCCCC
>NZ_JBSGXU010000072.1:0-37412 GCF_053610205.1 Streptomyces sp. NPDC054932
GCAGCTCGTACCTGTTCGTACTCGCGCGCTTCGACAACGCGGCGAGGTGCCGTGCCGGGCGTCGCGGGCCAGGCGGGACTTTGCGGACACCCCCTGGGTCGTGTCCTGTCGGTCGGGCCCGGTCGTCCGGCGTACTCGCGCGTTTCGGCAACGCGGCGAGGTGCCGGGCCGGGCGGGCCGGGTCCGGCCCGATCGGCACGTCGGGCCCCGGCCGGGCCGTCGCCGGAGCCGGTGCGGCGCCGGTGCGGTCCGCCGGCCGACCCGCCGGCGTCCGCGGCTCAGGCCGGGACCGGGCTCCGCAGCGGCCAGGCGCCGTCGATCACCGCGTCCGGGGTGCCCTGGCGGCGCAGGTACGACTGGAAGTCCCGGGCCCACCGCGCGTGCCAGGTGCTCTGCTGCGCGTGCAGGTCGGCCGGGGTGAGCGCGGCCACCTCCGGGTGGCGCTCGGCTATCGCGCGGGCCACCTGGACCGCGGCCAGTGCGTCCGCCCCCGCGTCGTGCGCGTCGTCGAGGGTGACCCCGTACACCCCGCAGACCGCCTCCAGGGTCCGCTTGCCCCGCCGGTAGCGGTCGACCGCCCGGTCGATGGTCAGCGGGTCCACCACCGGCCCGGTCCGCGCCCCGCCCAGCCGGTCGGCCAGCGACGGCAGCCCGTGCCGGGCCAGTTCGGCGCTCAGCAGGGTCAGGTCGAAGGCCGCGTTGTACGCGACGACCACCGCGCCCGCCCGCCAGTGCCCGACCAGTGCCTGCGCGACCTCCTCCGCGACCTCCCGCACCGGGCGGCCCTCTGCGACCGCCCGCTCCGTACTGATCCCGTGGATCGCCGAGGCCCCTTCCGGGATCGGTATCCCCGGGTCCGCGAGCCAGCCGCGCCGCTCGCCCACCGCTCCGCCCCGCACCTCGACCAGGGCCGCCGTCACGATCCGCGACTCCCCCGGCTCCGTGCCGGTCGTCTCCAGGTCGAATCCGATCAGCACACCACCGTGCCAGTCCTCCACCCCGTACCCCTCCCCCGTACACCTTCGGTCAACGGGTTTCAGCCTGCCACGGGGCACTGACAGCCCGGCCGCCGGGTCACGCCGGACGCCGGGCGGGCCCTCTCAGGACACCGGCCGGGAGTCCTCCCACATCGACTCGAATTCCTCCCGGTACGTCGTGAACAGCCCGTGCTCCGCGTCCTTCGGCACTCCGCGCCCGCCGCCCCGCAGGACCAGGACGGGGGACTCCATGCCGCGCGCCCGCCGCAGGTACGACTGGACCACCGCGATGCCCGAGGACTGCCCCTCCACCAGGTAGGCGGTGAACCGCGGGGTCTCGTCGAAGACGTGGATCTCGAAGCGGGACGGGTCCCGCAGCCCGGCCCGGACCCGGCGCACGTGCAGGATGTTCATCTCCACCGAGCGGCTCAGCTCGCCCTTGCGCAGTCCCAGTTCCCGCTCGCGCCGCTTGACCGCGCTGCTCGCCGGGTTCAGGAACAGCAGCCGCACCCGGCAGCCTGCCTCCGTGAGCCGGACGAGTCTTCGGCCCGAGAAGTTCTGGACCAGCAGGTTGAGCCCTATGCCGATGGCGTCGAGCCGCCGCGCGCCCCCGAAGAGGTCCTCGGCCGGAAGCTGGCGCTGCAGGCGCACCCGGTCCGGGTGGACCGAGATGACGTCCGCGTACCGGTCACCCACCAGGTCCTCGACGGCGTCGATCGGCAGCCGCTCCGCCGAGGGGCTGCCGGAGACCCCGCCCAGCACCTCCAGCAGCCGCGCCGAGGCCCGTTCCGCCTGTTCCAGCACGGGCCGGGACAGCGCCCGGTTGCGGGAGACGACGTTGCGGGTGACCTCGAGCTCGTCCAGGGCGAGCTCGATCTCGCGCCGATCGTCGAAGTACGGCTCGAAGCACGGCCAGTGCTGGACCATCAGTTCCCGCAGCTGGGGCAGGGTCAGGAAGCTCAGCACGTTGTCGTCGGCCGAGTCGAGCAGGTAGCCCTTGCGCCGGCTGACCTCGCGCACGGCGACGGCCCGCTGCACCCATTCCTGCCCGGCGGGCCCGGCGGCGGCGACGACCCAGTCGTCCGTGCCGTGCACCGGTTCGTAGATCGGCCGGAGCACCGCCCCGACCACCGCGCGCAGCCGCTGCTCGATGAGATTCAGCCAGATGTACGCACGGCCGGCCCGCTGCGCCCGGGTGCGGACCTCGCTCCAGGCCTCCGCGCCCCAGTCGAGCTCGACGCCGGCCCCCGCGCTCCCGGCCGCCGCCGGCCCGCCCGCCAGGGAGACCGCCCCGGCCGGGATCCCCGCGGATGTCCCCCCGGGGGCACCCCCTGGGGCGTCCGCCGGGCCACCCTCGTGACTGCTGTCACCAGGGGGCAGCTCCAGACCTCCCGAGCTCACCCGTGCACCGCCTTCTGCGTCTGGACGCCCGTCTCCAGTGATCACGGAAGGGTACTCCGCGCGCGCGGCCCGGTGCAGCCAGACGGCCCGTACGGAGACCGCCCGTTGACCCATTATCCGATCCGCACACAGTCCGCTGACCCGCATATCAGCTCTGCCGGTCACCCGGTAGGACCCCTCCCAAGTCCGCGCGTGGGGACCCTCTTTCGGGGAAGATCTGGCAGGGACGTGGTCCATGCCGGGACAGCCGGGACACCTTCGGGCAATCAGGGAAGAGTCGCTATCTATGCAGGTCTGGCCGGGACAGGCGTATCCACTGGGTGCCACTTACGACGGCGCCGGCACCAACTTCGCGGTGTACTCGGAGGCCGCACGGCGCATCGAGCTGTGCCTCCTCCACGACGACGGGTCGGAGTCCGCCGTGGAACTGCGGGAGACGGACGCCTTCGTCCGTCACGCGTACCTGCCCGGCGTGATGCCGGGCCAGCGCTACGGCTTCCGGGTCCACGGGCCGTACGAGCCCGAGCGCGGTCGGCGCTGCAACGCGGCGAAGCTGCTGCTGGACCCGTACGCGCGGGCCATCAGCGGCCGGGTCAGCTGGAACGAGGCGGTGTACGGCTACCACTTCGGCCGGCCGGACTCCCGCAACGACCTGGACTCGGCCCCGCACACCATGAGCTCGGTCGTGGTGAATCCGTACTTCGACTGGGCCAATGACCGGCCGCCGCGCCACGAGTACCACCACACGGTGCTGTACGAGGCCCACGTCAAGGGTCTGACCATGCATCATCCGGACCTGCCCGAGGAGCTGCGGGGCACCTACGGGGCGCTCGCGCACCCGGCGGTCATCGGCCACCTCGCCAAGCTCGGGGTGACGGCGCTGGAGCTGATGCCGGTGCACCAGTTCGTCAACGACCACCGGCTGGTCAACGACGGGCTGAGCAACTACTGGGGCTACAACACCATCGGCTTCTTCGCCCCGCACAACGGCTACGCCTCGGGCGACCGCGGCCAGCAGGTGCTGGAGTTCAAGTCGGCGGTCCGGGCCCTGCACGAGGCCGGCATCGAGGTGATCCTCGACGTGGTCTACAACCACACCGCCGAGGGGAACCACCTGGGCCCGACGCTGTCCTTCCGCGGGCTGGACAACGCTTCGTACTACCGGCTGGCGGACGATCCGCGCCACTACATGGACACCACGGGCACCGGCAACTCGCTGCTGATGCGCTCCCCGCACGTGCTCCAGCTGATCATGGACTCGCTGCGCTACTGGGTCACCGAGATGCACGTGGACGGCTTCCGCTTCGACCTGGCGGCGACGCTGGCCCGCCAGTTCCACGAGGTGGACCGGCTGTCCTCGTTCTTCGACCTGGTCCAGCAGGATCCGGTGGTCAGCCAGGTGAAGCTGATCGCGGAGCCCTGGGACCTGGGCGAGGGCGGCTACCAGGTGGGCAACTTCCCGCCGCTGTGGACCGAGTGGAACGGCAAGTACCGGGACACCGTACGGGACCTGTGGCGCGGGCAGCCGCGCACCCTGGCGGAGTTCGCGGGGCGGCTGACCGGCTCCTCCGACCTCTACCAGGACGACGGGCGCCGCCCGCTGGCGTCGATCAACTTCACCACCTGCCACGACGGCTTCACCCTCAACGACCTGGTGTCGTACGACGAGAAACACAACGAGGCCAACCGGGAGGGGAACCGGGACGGCGAGACCCACAACCGCTCCTGGAACTGCGGGGTGGAGGGCCCCACCGAGGATCCGGCCGTCCTGGAGCTGCGCGAACGCCAGATGCGCAACTTCACGGCCACCCTGATGCTGTCGCAGGGGGTGCCGATGCTCAGCCACGGCGACGAGTTCGGCCGCACCCAGCAGGGCAACAACAACGCGTACTGCCAGGACAACGAGCTGTCGTGGGTGCGCTGGCCGGAGCCGGGCAAACCGGCGCCGTCCCTGCTGGAGTTCACCCGGCGGATGGTGTGGCTGCGCCGCGACCACCCGGTCTTCCGGCGGCGCCGGTTCTTCCACGGACGGCCCGTGGAGGGCACCCACGACGAGCTCTCCGACATCGCCTGGTTCACCCCGCACGGGGAGGAGATGCGGGCGCGCGACTGGCAGGCGCAGCACGCGCGGGCGCTGACGGTCTTCCTCAACGGGGAGGCGATCTCCGAACCGGGCACCCGCGGGGAGCGGATCACCGACGACTCGTTCCTGCTGATGTTCAACGCGGGTGCGGATCCTCAGGACTTCACCGTTCCGGCGGGCCACGGCGCACAGTGGCGGCTGGTGGTGGACACGGCGCGGGCGGAGGTACTGCCACCCGGCACCGGGCCGCAGTATGCGGCCGGGGACCGGGTGGCGCTGACGGGACGGTGCCTGGTGGTGCTTCAGCGTCCGGCGTAGGCGGCGCCGCTCTCCCCGGGCACCGCGGAGCCGGTCCGCGGGCCCGGGATGCTCACCTTGGCGGTGTGCGTGCGGGCGGCGGGCACCTTGGTGACGAGGGCGAGGACGAGGCAGAGCGCGGCCGCCCCGACGGCCACGGCGAAGGCTCCGGCGGGACCGTACGCCTCGGCGAGGCGCCCGCAGACGACCAGCGCCGTGGCCTGCCCGGCCACCAGGCAGCTGGCGGCGAAGGCCATCGAGGTGGAGAGCCGGGCCGGTTCCACGGCCCGCTCGGTGAGCGCGAACGCGGTGATCAGGTGGGGTGCGTAGGCGGCGCCGAGCACGGTGACGACGGCGTACAGCGGCCACAGGCCGTCCGTGAACAGCAGCGGCACCGAGAACAGCAGGGCCGCTCCGGTCGCCACCCGCCAGCGCAGCCGCAGCCCGAAGCGGGCCGGCAGCGCGCCGAGCGAGATGCCGACGACGGCGCTGACGACGCCCATGGCGGAGTAGACGACGGCGGCCTGGTCCGGGACTCCGAGCCGGATGGTGAGCGCGGTGATGCCCGCCTGGCAGGCGCCGAACATCGCGCCCTGGAGGGCGAGGGAGCCGCGTACGGCGTGGACCACGACGGGCGGCCGGGCCCGGTCTCCCGTGGCCCGTTCCCGGGCGGGGGACCCTGCCGTGACGGTGGCGGTCGGGTGCAGCGCGTAGACGGTGCCGAAGACGGCGACGAGGCCGGCCGCGGCGGCGAGGGCGACGGCCGGGTGCGCGAGGAGCGCGGCGAGTCCGACGAGGGCGGGTCCGAAGACGAAGGAGACCTCGTCCAGGGTGCCTTCGAGCGCGTGCACGGCGCCGACGACGCTCTCGTCGGACTTGGCCCGGCGGGCCAGGGCAACGGACCGGGTGCGGGCGAGCGGTCCGATCAGCGGTACGGAGGCGCCGGTGAGGGCGCCGATCGCGGCGAGCGGGACGGTGGCCAGGTGCGTGAGCGCCCCGGCGACCAGGGCGGCGGCGGCCACGGCGTTGACCGCGGCCGCGGCCAGTACGACGGGGCGCTGCCCGTGCCGGTCCGAGAGCCAGCCGAGGACGGGTCCGAAGAGGACCTGTCCGACGGAGAGCGCGCCGCCGACGACACCCGCGGTGGCGAGGGAGCCGCTGGTCTGGGCGACCAGCAGGAAGCTGCCGAACTGGGACATCGCGACGGGCAGTCGGGCGAGGAAAGAGACGAGCGGAAGTAGGGGCCCGGTCAGGGCGATGACTCTTCGATAGGTGTTGACGGTTCCAACCACTCGATCAACACTAACCCGGCGCAGTCACTCGGATGCATTGGGTAATGGCACGGAATCCGGCAGGTTGGGTACGTACGTTCTCATGAGCCAGCCGCACGCGACCCCCGAATCGGAATCTGACGTTCCGACACCTGTCACTCCGACGTCGACCTACCGTCTCCAGCTGCGCCCGGAGTTCCCCTTCGCGGCGGCCGAAGCAGCCGTACCGTACATCGCCTCGCTCGGCGTGTCGCACCTGCACCTCTCCCCCGTGCTGGAGGCGGTGCCCGGCTCGACGCACGGCTACGACGTCACCGACCACTCCCGCGTACGGGACGAGCTCGGGGGCGAGCCGGGCCTGCGGGCCCTGGCCGGGACGGCCCGGGCGCACGGCCTCGGCCTGGTCCTCGACATCGTGCCCAACCACATGGCGGTACCGACCCCGCTCCGGCTGAACCGGCCGCTGTGGGAGGTGCTGCGGGACGGCCCCGGCTCGCCGTACGCCCGCTGGTTCGACATCGACTGGGAGGCGGGCGGCGGGCAGGTGCTGCTGCCGGTGCTCGCCGGGCCGGTGGAGGAGTGCGAGCTGCGGGCCGACGGCGGGGTGCTGCACTACGGGGAGCAGCAGTTCCCGCTGCGGGAGGGGACCTCGGGGCTGGCGCTGCCCGAGCTGCTGGCCGCGCAGTGGTACCGGCCGGCCTGGTGGCGCGAGGCCCGGACCTCGCTCAACTACCGCCGGTTCTTCACCATTTCGGAACTGATCGGGGTCCGGGTGGAGGACCCGGAGGTGTTCACGGCCACCCATGCCAAGGTGCTGGAGCTGGTCCGGGACGGGGTCGCGGAAGGGCTGCGGATCGACCACGTGGACGGCCTGGCGGACCCGGAGGAGTACCTGCGGCGGCTGCGGGCGGCGGCGGGCGACGGCTGCTGGGTGGTGGTCGAGAAGATCCTGGCCCGCGAGGAGCGGCTGCCGGCCGGCTGGCCGGTGGCGGGCACCACCGGCTACGACGCCCTGCACCGGGTGGACGGGGTGTTCACCGACCCGGAGGGAGCCGCGGAGCTCGCGGCCCGGTACGGGAGGACCACCGGGCTGCCGCGGTGGCAGGAGGCGGCCCGCGCCTGCGCCCGGGAGGTGCTGACCGGCGACCTGGCCGCCGAACTGGGGGCGCTGGAACGCCTGGCCGGACCGGAACTGGCGCAGGCCGTACGCGAGTTGCTGATCGCCTTTCCGGTCTACCGGCCGTATCCGGGCGAGGTGGACCTGCCGCCGCGGGCGCGGGAGCAGGCGGCCGCGGTGGCTGGTCCGGCCGCGGTGGCCGCCGTACGGGAGCTGCTGCTGCGGGACCCGGCCTTCGCCGCCCGCTTCGCCCAGACCTCGGCGGCCCTGCGCGCCAAGTCCCTGGAGGACCGGGCCTTCTACCGGTACGCGCCGCTGCTGTCGGCCACCGAGGTCGGCGGGGAGCCGGGGCGGCCGGCGGTGTCGGCCGCGGAGTTCCACGCGTACTGCGCCGCCCTGGAGCGGGAGTGGCCGGCGGCCGGGACCGTGCTGTCCACGCACGACACCAAGCGCAGCGCGGACGTCCGGGCCCGGATCGCGGCGCTGTCCCAGGCTCCGGAGCTGATGGGCAGCCCCGCCGGGCCCGACCCGCAGCTGGCCTGGGTGGCCCGGCAGACCGCACTCGGCCTCGGCCCGGCGCCCGAGGCCGGGCCCCGCCTGGCCGGCGCGCTGCTCAAGGCGGTCCGCGAGGCGGCCCTGTACACCAGCTGGACCGAACCGGACGAGGAGTACGAGGCGGGTGTGGCCGGGTACGTCCGGGCCCCCCTCGACCTCCCGCCGGAGCTGGCCGGGGCGGCGCACGCCAACCTCCTCGGCATGACCCTGCTGCACCTGGCGATGCCGGGGGTGCCGGAGGTCTACCAGGGCGCGGAGACGGAGTACCGGGCCCTGGTGGACCCCGACAACCGGCGTCCGGCCCACTTCCCCCGCGGGGCACTGGCCCGGCTGGACACGGGGGCCGGCCCGCAGGACCCCGCCGAGGAGAAGCTGGGCCTCACGGCCACCCTGCTGCGGCTGCGGCGGGACCGGCCGGAGCTCTTCCGGGGCTACGCGCCGGTCCTTGCGCAGGGCCCGGCCGCCGACCACCTGGTGGCCTTCACCCGGGGCCCCGGGCTGCTGGTGGCGGCCACCCGGCTGTCCCACCGGCTGGCCGCGTCGGGCGGCTGGCGGGACACCGTCCTGCACCTCCCGCCCGGCAGCTGGACCCCTCTCACCCCGCCATCGGCGAACTCCCCCGTCCCGTGCAGCGGTTCGCGCGCGGTGTCCACCCTGCTGGACGGCCGTCCGGTGGGCATCTGGCTGCGCCGGTGACGCCCTGCGCGCTCAGTCCGCCGGAGCGTTCGCGCCCGGACTGCGCGCAGGTCCGGCGCCGATCAGTTCCGCGAAGGCGGCCGCGGCGCCGGTCAGCGGGACCCGGGAGAAGACCGCGAGGGAGCGGTGCCACGGCGGGTCGAGGGAGAGCAGGACGCAGTCCTCGCCGACGGCGCCGCGGACCATGTGGGCCGGGGCCATGACGATGCCCACCCCGGCGGCCGCCATCCGTACGGCCGTCGAGGTGTGCTCCGTACGCAGCACGGTGTGCGGGGTGAAACCGAGCGCACCGCAGGCCCGGTCGAGGACGAGGACGCCGTCGACCAGCGGTTCCATCGCACAGCGGATCCAGTCCCGGTGGGCGAGTTCGCCGAGGCGGACGGCTCCGCGGCCGGCCAGCGGATCGTCGAAGGGGACGACGATGACCAGCTCCTCCCGGCCGACCGGAAGCAGCGGACCCGTCCACCCTGCGGGCTCCGGGCCCACCGCGAGGTCGGCGACGCCCCGTTCCAGCTGTTCCTCCAGGGCCTCGGTGGATCCGTACTCCCGCAGCACCAGGGAGACCCCCGGGTGCAGGGACCGCCAGCGGGCGGCGACCCCCGGGAGGAGGCCGACGGCCAGGGCGTGCACGGTGGCGATGTGCAGTTCGCCGCCGGCCACCCCGGCGGCGGCGCGGGCGGCCCGCTCGGCCTGGTGGGCGCTGCGGACGGCGAGCTGCGCGTGCGGGAGGAAGGCGCGGCCCATGGCAGTGAGCCGGACCCCGCGCGGCATGCGCTCCAGCAGGGCCCCGCCCACGGACCGCTCCAGGGCCTTGACCTGGTGCGACAGGGCCGGCTGCGTGACGTGCAGGCTGTCCGCGGCGCGGGTGAAGGAGGACTCCTCCACGACGGCGAGGAAGTACTCCATCTGGCGCAGGCTCATGACCTCGAAGCATAAAGATCCTGCATGGAGCCGAAAAGATCATTTCCTTGGACGGGGGCGGAACGGGCCCTCCAGGCTGGGCACATGACCAACGACGGCGTGGTGGATGTGATCGTGATCGGCGGCGGCACGGGCGGCTACAGCACCGCCCTGCGCGCCTCGGCCCTGGGCCTGAGCGTCCTGCTCGCGGAACGCGACAAGATCGGCGGGACCTGCCTGCACCGGGGCTGCATCCCCAGCAAGGCCATGCTGCACGCGGCGGAACTCGTCGACGGCATGGCCGAGGCGCGCGAGCGCTGGGGGGTCCGGGCGAGCGTGGAGTCGGTCGACTGGTCGGCGCTGACCGCCACCCGGGACGACATCGTCTCCCGCAACCACAAGGGGGTGGAAGGGCACTTGGAACACGCGGGGGTGCGGGTGGTGCGCAGCGGGGCCCGGTTGACCGGCCCGCGTTCCGTCCGGACCGAGGACGGGCGGCAGTTCACCGCCACCCGGGGGATCGTGCTGGCCACAGGGTCCCGGCCGCGCACCCTGCCCGGCCTGGAGCCCGACGGCCACACGGTGGTGACCAGCGACGACGCGCTGTTCGCGCCCGGGCTGCCGGCGTCCGTGCTGGTGCTGGGCGGCGGGGCGATCGGGGTGGAGTACGCGTCCTTCCACCGTTCCATGGGCGCGGCGGTGACCCTGGTCGAGGCCGCGGACCGGCTGGTTCCGCTGGAGGACGCGGACGTGTCCCGGCATCTGGCACGGGGGCTGAAGAAGCGCGGGATCGACGTGCAGACCGGGGCCCGGCTGGAGGGGGCCGAGCGGCTCGCCTCCGGGGGCGTCCGGGCCACGGTGCGCACCGCGCGCGGGGAGCTGCGGGAGATCGGGGCGCAGCGGCTGCTGGTGGCGGTCGGGCGGGTCCCGGTCACCGACGGACTGGACCTCGCGGCGGCCGGACTGGCCACCGACGAGAGGGGGTTCGTGGCCCCGGCCGGCTGGTCCCGGCTGGAGACGGCCGTCCCGGGGATCCACGTGGTGGGGGACCTGCTGCCGCCGCCGTCGCCCGGGCTGGCGCACGCCTCCTTCGCCGAGGGGCTGCTGGTCGCCGAGTCCCTGGCCGGGGTGGCGAGCGCGCCGGTGGACTACGCGGCGGTGCCGCGGGTGACCTACTCGGCCCCGCAGACCGCCGCCGTCGGGCTGACGGAGGCGCAGGCGCGCGAAGCGGCGTACGACGTGGTGGTGAACACGATGCCGCTGACCGCCGTGGCCAAGGGCATGGTGCACGGGCAGGGCGGCACGGTGAAGGTGGTCGCGGAGCGGGACGGGCGGGTGCTCGGCGTGCACCTGGTCGGTCCGCACGTGTCGGAGATGATCGCGGAGGGCCAGCTGATCGTGGGCTGGGAGGCGGAGCCGGGTGACGTGGCGCGGCACATCCACGCCCACCCGACGCTGTCGGAGGCGGTCGGGGAGGCCTTCCTCGGCCTGGCGGGCCGCGGACTGCACCAGCAGTAACCGCGTTGGCCAGGGGTTTTTCCCGAAATTCGGGGAACTGAGGGGCCCGCGGAGCAGTAGGCGGCGGGCCCTGCGGGCATGGCATCCCTTGTGACTCTCCTCCGTGACATGTGCTACCCCACACCGCAGGAACTCGGGCTCGCCGCCCGCGCTCTGGCGGACGAACACCCCCGCGAGGTCCGGCTCCGCCAGGCAGGCACCTCCCGGGCCGGACAGCCCCTCTGGGTGCTGTCCGTGGCCGCGACCGGCGGCGCCCCGCTCGGGACCGATCGCAACGTCCTCGTCGTCGCCGGGGCGCACGCCAACGAGCCCGTCGGCGGCGCCACCGCCCTCTCGCTCGCCCGGCGCCTCCTCGACGACCCGGCGCCCCGGGCCGGCTGCGGCTGGCACTTCCTGCTCTGCGCCGACCCGGACGGCGCGAACCTGCACCGCACGCCCCGCCCGTACTCGCTCCTGGAGTACCACCGGAACTTCTTCCGGCCGCCCGGCCCCGAACAGCCCGAGTGGGCGCCGTCCTTGCTGCCCGCGGACCGGCTGCCGCCCGAGACCCTGGCCCTGACCGCGCTCATCGACGAACTGCGGCCCGTCCTGCAGGTGTCCCTGCACGCGACCGATCTCGGCGGCTCCTGGGTCCAGCTCACCAGGGACATACCCGGCCTCGCCGAGCCGTTCGCCAAATCGGCCGCCGAGCTGCGCATCCCGGTGGAGAACGGGGCCTCGGACGCGGCCGGCTGGCCCTCCCCCGGGCCCGGGATCTTCGTCATCCCGCAGCCGGGCAGCGAGGCTGCGGGGGCCTTCCACCCGGAGGACACCCGGCTCAGCACCTGGTACCACGCCCACCGCTACGCCGGTACGACCGCCATCGTCGAAGTCCCCATGTGGGCCTCCGACCTGGTGGACGATCCGGCTCCGCATCCGGACCCGCGCGGCGCCCTGCGGATGCTGGCCGAGCGGCTCACCACGGACGCCGCGCTCGTCGCCGCGGTCCGGCGCGATGCCGCGGTGCGGGCGGATCCGCCGCCTTACGAGGACCCGGCCGCGGCGCCCCTGCTGCGCGCGGTGGACTGGACGCTGGCGCTGATCCCCCGGATCGCCGCCGAGTGGACCGCCGGGGCCCCCGAGGAGGCCACGGCGGCGTACATCGCCAGCATCGACGCCTTCGGGCGCCGGCTGTCGCTGCGCGCCGCCGCGATGCTGCTCCGGGTGCTGCGCGCCCAGGGGCATCCGGCGGCGCCCGGGCTGGACCGGCTGGTCACCGGGTGGTGCGAGGACTTCGCGGCCCGCTTCGGGGCCCGCTGGGTCCCGGTGGCCACCCAGGTGGAACACCAGTCCCGGACCGTCCTGGCGGCGTACGAGCGCCTCGTCGCGGCCGACCGGCAGGGCGCCCCCTGAGGGCGCCCCCTAAAGGCTCCGGGTCCCGTCCTGGGCGGCGTGGACGGGTCCCACGGGCAGGGCGTACCGGCGCTTCGGCGACCCGGTGGCCCCGAGCCGGTCGTAGAAGCGGATCGCGCCCTCGTTCCAGTCCGGGGTCTGCCACTGGACCTGGTCGAGGCCGAGCTCGCGGGCCAGGGCGCGCACACCGTCCATCAGGGCGGCGCCGAGGCCGTGGCCGCGGGCCTCCTGCGCCAGGTAGAGGCAGTCCATGTGCAGGTGGTTCCGGGCGTCCCAGAAGGCGAACTCGGCCGAGCAGGCGGCATATCCGGCGACCCTGCCGTCCGGGGTCTCGGCGAGCAGCACCCACAGCCGGGCGTCCTCGGCGAACAGCTGCGGGCCGAGCCGCTCGGCGAGGTCCGGCGGGCGCGGCGCCGACCTCTCGTACGCGACGTGTTCGTGGACGAGTTCGACCAGGCGGGGCAGGTCCCCGACCCGGGCGCGGCGAATGACGGGCATGTGTTCCATGTCCGCCATCCTGCGCGCCGGCCCGCGGCGGCGGACCGGCGGGGCGCCCCCGGGGACCGGACCGCCTCAGCCCGCCGAGAGGCGGAAGGTCATGTTCCCGAAGCTGACCTGGTCCCCGTCCCGGACCACCGCGGAGCCGGTCACCCGGCGCCCGTTGACCGTGGTCCCGTTGGTGGAGCCGAGGTCCTTGAGCACCCACGTGCCGCTCTGCAGGCTGAGTTCGGCGTGTGCCCGGGAGACGGTCTCGTGGCTGAGCCGCAGCCCGTTGCCGGGGTCGCGGCCGATCCGCAGGGCCGAGGCGCTCGGGTGCGGCAGCAGCAGCTTGGGCAGCCGCTCCGCGGTCCAGGCGCGCCGGACCCCGACGGACACGGCGGAGACCCGGCCGACCCAGCCGAACAGCCGACGGGTCCAGGGGCTTTCGACCGCCTCCCGGGTCTGGAGGTCGGCCGTGAGCACGGCGAGGTCCTCGGAGCGGCGGGCGACGAGGGCCAGTTCCATCCGGCGCAGGAAGGTGTCGTGGGACAGCTTGCCGAGGGCGGCACCCTCCCTGAGCTGGCCCAGCGCCCGGTCGCGCTCGGCGTCGGACAGCCGCGGCGCGGGGAAGGCGGGAATCTCAAAACTGGACGTCACAGGGTGATTGTCGGCCCGTCGGGGCCGGAGTGTCCAGAACTCCCCCGCCACGCCCGGAATGATGGGCACGATACGCATGCTGGGCACCGCCACCGAGGAGGGGACCGTCCGTGCAGTTCGAGGTGTGGGCACCGCTGGCAGGTCACGTCGCCATGCTGCTCGACGGGGCGCCGTACGACATGGCGCGCGATCCGGAGCGGGAGGGCTGGTGGACCGCGCAGGCCCCGGCCTCGGACGGGAGCCGCTACGGATTCCTGCTCGACGGCGAGGGCCCCCGGCCGGACCCGCGCGGGCGACGGCTGCCCGACGGGCCGGACGGACTGTCGGCGGTGGTCGACCTGGAGGCCCTCGCCCCGCGGCCGGCTCCGCCGCGGACCCGGCTCCAGGACGCCGTCCTGTACGAGATGCACATCGGCACCTTCACCCCCGAGGGCACCTTCGACGCCGCGGCCGCCCGGCTCGGGCACCTCACCGCCCTGGGCGTCACGCACGTGGAGCTGATGCCGGTCTGCTCCTTCTCCGGCCGGCACGGCTGGGGGTACGACGGGGTCGCGCCCTGGGCGGTGCACGAGCCGTACGGCGGCCCGGCCGGCCTGGCCCGTTTCACGGCGGCCGCGCACGGGGCCGGGCTGGGCGTGGTGCTGGACGTGGTCCACAACCACCTCGGCCCGTCCGGCAACCACCTGCCCGCCTTCGGCCCGTACTTCACCGACACCCACCACACCCCGTGGGGCTCGGCGGTGAACCTGGACGCGCGCGGCTCCGACGAGGTGCGCGCCTACCTGCTCGGCAGTGCGCTGGCCTGGCTGCGCGACTACGGGATCGACGGGCTGCGGCTCGACGCCGTGCACGCGCTGGCCGACGACCGGGCGCTGACCTTCCTGGAGGAACTGAGCGCGGCCGTCGACGAACTGGCGGCGGACACCGGCCGCCCGCTCTTCCTGATCGCCGAGTCCGACCGGTGCGACCCGCGCACCACCACCCCGCGCGCCGCCGGGGGCCTGGGCCTGCACGCCCAGTGGAACGACGACTTCCACCACGCCCTGCACTGTGCGCTGACCGGCGAATCCCAGGCCTACTACGCCGATTTCGCCGAGGCCCCGCTCGCCGCCCTCGCCAAGACCATGACGCGGGCCTTCTTCCACGACGGGACCTGGTCCTCCTTCCGGGGCCGCACCCACGGCCGCCCGGTGGACCACCGCCGCACCCCGGCCCACCGCTTCCTCGGCTACACCCAGACCCACGACCAGATCGGGAACCGGGCGCTCGGCGACCGGCTCTCCGCCTCGCTCTCCCCCGGGCTGCTGGCGTGCGCCGCGACCGTGGCCCTGACCGGGCCGTTCGTGCCGATGCTCTTCATGGGCGAGGAGTGGGGGGCCAGGACGCCCTGGCAGTACTTCACGGACCACCCGGACCCGGCGCTCGCCGAGGCGGTGCGCTCCGGCCGCCGCCGGGAGTTCGCGGCGCACGGCTGGAAGGCCGAGGAGATCCCGGACCCGCAGGACCCGGCCACCCGGGACCGCTCCTGCCTGGACTGGACGGAGCCCGAACAGGCCGTCCACGCCCGCCTGCTGGACTGGTACCGCACCCTCGTCGCGCTCCGCCGCACCCATCCGGACCTGCGCGACCCGGACCTGGCGGCGGTCCGGGTCGCCCATGACGAGGAGCGCCGCTGGCTCACCTTCCGGCGGGGCGACGTACGGGTGGCCGTGAACCTCTCCCCGGAGCCGGTGACGATCGCGCTGGGCCGCAACGGGGTGCGGGTGCTGGCCTCCTGGGAGCCGGTCGAACACCCGGGCCCGGACGGGCGGATCCACCTGCCGGGCGAATCCGTGGCCGTCCTCGCCCCGTGAGGTTCACTCCACGACGGCCAGCTCGCGCGGGGCGTTGTTGAGGCGGCGCGCACCGTCCTCGGTGACGGTCACGATGTCCTCGATGCGGACGCCGAACCGCCCCGGGAGATAGACGCCCGGCTCCACGGAGAAGCACATGCCGGGGACCATCGGCTGCTCCTCGCCCTCGACCATGTAGGGGGGCTCGTGGGTGGTGACGCCGATGCCGTGGCCGGTGCGGTGGATGAAGCGCTCCCCGTAGCCGAACTCGGTGATCACGGCGCGCGCGGCCCGGTCCACCTCCTGGCAGGAGACCCCCGGCCGGACCGCGGCCACACCGGCCTGCTGGGCCTCGCGGACGATGTCGTGGACCCGCTGCTCCTCGGCGGTGGGCTCGCCGACGTGCACGGTGCGGGAGATGTCGGAGCCGTAGCCGAAGCGCAGGCCGCCGAAGTCGAGGACCACCATGTCGCCGCGGCGGATGACACGGTCGCCGGCCTCGTGGTGCGGGTTGGCCCCGTTCGGGCCGGAGCCGACGACCGTGAAGTCGACCTGGGAGTGGCCGTGCGCGCGCAGCAGGGCGGCCAGGTCCTCGGCGACGTCGGTCTCCCGGCGGTCGGCGAAGGGCAGGTGCAGGATCTGCGCGTAGGCGGCGTCGGCGGCCGCTCCCGCCGCGGCGAGGCGCTCCAGCTCCCGCTCGTCCTTGACCGCCCGGAGCATGGGCAGGCAGTCGGTGAGCGGCGCGTAGGAGGTGTTCGGCAGCTCCTGCTGGAGGCCGAGGAGGTGCAGGGCCCAGGTGTTGTCGCTCACCCCGAAGCGCCCGCGGAAGTCCAGCAGCGGGGCGGTCACCGCGTACGGGTTCTGCCCGTCGGCCCAGTCCCGCAGGGTCAGCGCGGTGGCGCCCGGGGCCTGCTGCGCGTCCGGGGCCTCCAGTCCGGGCACGATCAGCACCGGGTCCTGCCCGGCGGCCAGCACGAGCAGGGTCAGCCGCTCGGTCTCGGCGGTGGGCCGGTAGCCGGTGAGGTGTGTGAGGTCGGGTCCGGGGGCGATCAGCAGCCCGGCCAGTCCCGCGCCGGCGGCGGTCTGGGCGGCGGCGGCCATCCGGGCGGCGTAGTCGTCGGCCGTGAAGGGTGCGGGTTCACGTGTCATACGGGTGATCCTGCCGTGGGCCCCCCGGGCGGGGGCGGTGGCCGCGCCGGTCGGGAACGGTTCCGTACGGGCGCCCCCGGGCCGCCGGCCTGGCCGGAAGCCGGTCCGCCGCCGGATATCGCGTCGCGGGAGCACCCCTCTGATCGGCTATGCTGTGCTTGCACATCGAACGGGCGGTCCGCCGCCCTTCGTGGTGGGTGTAGCTCAGTTGGTAGAGCACCTGGTTGTGGTCCAGGTGGCCGCGGGTTCAAGTCCCGTCACTCACCCTGTCGATCCCGTGGGTACGAGGTTTCCTCGTACCCACGGGATTTTTCGTGTGCCCTGCGGCCGGGGGCGGCCAGGACACTCCCTAGATCCGGAGGAAGGCCTCCACCTCGGTGACGAAGGCCACCGGGGTCTCGTGCGGCGGGTAGTGACCGGAGCCCGGGATCGTCACGATCCGGCAGTCCGGGTACGAGGCCTGCCAAGTGTCCCGCATCACATCAGCGGTGATCGCGAGGTCGTACTCCCCGAGGAGGACGAGCACGGGGACGGTGTTGCCCTTCACCGCCGAGGACAGGTCGAGCGGCTGCCAGCTCGCGAGGTAGCCGGCGAAGGCCTCGGGGCTGGAGACGGCCAGCGAGTGGGCGACCATCCCGTCGAGCCAGCGGCGGCTCACGCGGTTGCCGGTGACCAGGTCGAGGATGGTGCGGCGCTTCTCGGGGTCGGTGGCGGCGCCGTGGAAGAGGGCGTGGGTCGCGTCGTCCATCGCGTAGGGCGCGGCCGGGACCGGGGCGAGCCCGATCAGCTTCTCCACCCGCTCGGGGGCGCGGACGAGGACCTGCTGGACCGCCTTGCCGCCCATCGAGTGGCCGAGGAGGGAGAAGGTGTCCCAGCCGAGCTCGTCGGCGAGGTCGAGGACGTCGTCGGCGATCTCGGCCAGGCTGTGGCGGCCGGCGACGTCCCGGCGGTCGCCGTAGCCGCGGTAGTCGAGGAAGACGTAACTGAAGCCCTCCGGGTCCAGGTGGTCCAGTACGGAACCCCAGTTCGCGGAGGTGCCGAACCAGTCGTGCAGCACGATGACGCGGACGGGGCCGGTACCGATCCTGCGGTGGGCGATGGCCATGCGTTCTCCCTCGGTGACGTGGCGAAGAAAACCGACGCCGGAGGTTCTGCCCGCCGGATCTACGATCACACCGTGAAACCGACATCAGCCGTGGAGTGCGTCAGGGTCCGCGACCCGAAGCGGGACGACCGGCCGCACCACCCCGCGTACTACGAGATCGTCGAGCCGGACGAGATCGCCGAGGTGCTCGCCGTGTGGCCCGAGGAGACCCCGCCCCGTGCCGCCCCGCAGGGACCGCGCGACCCTGACATCGAGTACTTGTCCTGCGGCTGCTGGGAGCACGAGGACGGCCCGGGCGCCGATGACCCCCGGATCGTCCAAGTGCCGGGCGGCATAAGCCCGGAACCACTCCGGCGGTTGCTCGACCCGGCCGCCCCGGACGGCATCCCCGCCCGCCACCGTGCCCGGTGGGTGGCCGCGGCCCCCGCGCAGCTGCGCGGCTACGCCGAGGCCATGGCCCGCGGCGAGGAACCGGAGCCGCCGACCGGCGTGTCCCTGGCCACCGCCTTCAGCTGGCAGGGGGCCGCACCGCACGGACGCCTGGATGCGGCGTCGCTCCTCGCCGAGCGGGCCCCGCTGCGGCTGCTCGCGGGGGCGCCCACGGCGGAGCTGGCGTGGGCGGTGCGCAAGACGGACCGGGCCGGCCTGGACGCGGCCGTACGGTTCTTCGCGAGCGAGGAGTTCACCACCCGGCACCCGAAGCGGCGCCGGGTCCCGGACACCGCCCGGGACCTGCTGCTCCGGCACGCCCGCAGCCACCGCCCCGGGGACCTCGCGGTCCTGGAACGGCGGCTGCTGCGTGCACCGGAGGACCGGGTCAGACGGTCTTGATCGCCGGGTCGGAGACGCCGGGCGCGCCCGTCTCCACGTGGCCGGCGAAGCGCCGCAGGAAGGTGGTGTCGGCGTCGGAGACGACCTTCACGTCGTACCAGCGGCCCGAGGCGGCCAGGGCCACCGTGTGGGAGACCGTCGCGCCCGCCGCCACCCTGAGGGTCTGGGCCGCGCCGCCGTAGGTGTTGGTCACCGTGAGGTTGACGGCGGCCGTCCCGGAGTTGGTCAGCGTCAGGGCCAGGTTGCCGGTGGCCGCCACGTGGCGGGCCGTGACCTCGGGGCCGGTCTTCTTCGCCGGGCCCTTCCAGGTGCGCAGGAAGCCGTTCGGGCCCCAGACCGTGAGGTCGATCTGGTTGCCGGTGGAGCTGCTGGTGGACCAGGTGTCCGAGAGGGTCTTGCCCGCCTCGACCGTGTAGGGCCAGGGGCCGTCCGTGCGGTTGCCCGAGGTGCTGTGGAAGTGGGCGCCCAGGGTCGGGCCGGAGGCGAAGGTGAGGGTGAACCTGCCCGTGGAGGTGGTGCGGGCGCCGTCCACGTAGGGGCTGTAGCCGAGCGCTCGGGTCGGCTTGGCGCCGGCTTCCTGCCGGGGCAGGGTGCCGGTGGCCGGCGGGGTCGGGTGGTAGGACGGGTGGCGGTCCTTGTCCGGCGGGACGTACCCGGCCGTGGACGGGAGCGCGGCAGGCGCGGAGTCGGCCCGGGTGAAGTCGAAGGCCGAGGTCAGGTCGCCGCATACGGCACGGCGCCACGGGGAGATGTTGGGCTCCTGCACCCCGAAGCGCTTCTCCATGAAGCGGATGACCGAGGTGTGGTCGAAGGTCTCCGAGCAGACGTAACCGCCCTTGCTCCAGGGGGAGACCACGATCATCGGGACGCGCGGGCCGAGCCCGTACGGTCCGGCGGAGTAGCCTCCGCCACCGGCGTACAGGTCGCCCTTGACGTCGGCCGTGGACAGGCCCCACGCGGAGGAGGCCGGCGGGTACGGCGGGACCACGTGGTCGAAGAAGCCGTCGTTCTCGTCGTAGGTGATGAACAGGGCGGTCTTCGCCCAGACCGCCGGGTTCGCGGTCAGCGCGTCCAGGACCTGCGAGATGTACCAGGCGCCGAAGTTCGTCGGCCAGTTCGAGTGCTCGCTGAACGCCTCGGGGGCGGCGATCCAGGAGACCTGGGGCAGCGTGCCGTTCACCACGTCCGCGCGCAGCCGGTCGAAGTAGCCGTCGCCCGCCTTGACGTTCGTGCCGGTGCGGGCCTTCTCGTACAGGGCGCTGCCGGGCTGGGCATTGCGGTAGGTGTTGAAGTACAGCAGCGAGTTGTCGCCGTAGTTGCCGCGGAAGGCGTCGTTGATCCAGCCCCAGGAACCGGCCGCGTTCAGGCCGTCGCCGATGTCCTGGTAGACCTTCCACGAGACCCCGGCGGACTCCAGCCGCTCCGGGTACGTCTTCCAGCCGTATCCGGCCTCCTGGTTGCCGAGGACGGGGCCGCCGCCCACGCCGTCGTTGCCCGTGTAGCCCGTCCACATGTAGTAGCGGTTCGGGTCCGTGGCGCCGATGAAGGAGCAGTGGTAGGCGTCGCACACCGTGAAGGCGTCGGCGAGGGCGTAGTGGAACGGGATGTCGTTCCGGGTCATGTACGACATGGTCGTGGCCGTCTTGGCCGGGACCCACTTGTCGTACTTGCCGTTGTTGTACGCCTGGTGGCCGCCCGCCCAGTCGTGGTTCAGCCCCTCCAGGAACTGCATCCCGAGGTCCGCCACCTGCGGGTTGAAGGGCAGGATGTCCTTCGTCCCGTTCGACTGGTGGAAGACCGACCTGCCGTTGTCCTGGAGGACCGGCCGCGGGTCGCCGAAGCCCCGCACCCCCTTCATCGCGCCGAAGTAGTGGTCGAAGGACCGGTTCTCCTGCATCAGGACCACGATGTGCTCGATGTCCTGGATCGTTCCGGTGGTGCCCTGCGCCGGGATGGCGGCTGCCCGCGCGATGCTGTCGTTCAGCATCGTGAGGGCGGCGGTGCCACCGGCTATCTGCAGGAACCTGCGGCGATTGAGTTCTGCCATGGGTGACGACCTCTGCGGGTGAGGGGGGAGTCGAGGGGCGCCCCAAGGACAGCGGTCCCGGGGTACCGGCCGGAGATCACTTCGTGACACTGCGCCGTACACCTGGAGAACGGAAAGAGCTCCCGAACCACCTGTGCATCTGCTGAAATGACCTCCCACACACTGCACGGGGGGCGCAGAGCGGATGGCCGGGACCGACTTCGGGCATGCCATCGGGCTGTCCCGCGCGCTCTCCGGCCTGCCGCTGTCGCCGCTGGTGGGAGGGTACGGGGAACTGCGCGCCGCACAACAGACCCTCGGATTACGCCACTTGGGTGATCTCCTGGTCCCGCGCGGTGGCTGCTTACGGGTGCTCGACGGGGTCTTCGGCGTCACCGGGCCCGGCCGGCGACGGCACGTGGGCGCCGCCGCGCTGCGGGCGCTTCGCGGGGAACAGGCGGAGCCGGCCGCGGCCCGGTTACTGGAGCGGCTGGCCGGGATCCAGGAGGCGGACCCCGCGGCCCTGCGCCGGATCCTGCTGTACCAACTCACCCATCTCCTCCAGGACCATCCCCAGGGGCACCTGCCGGCCACCGCGACCGGCCTCGGGGTCGACCGGGCCGAGGCGGCCGCCCTGGTCCACGCGGCCGCCCGGCGGGCCCGGCTGGACGGCGGGCAGCGCGCGGCCGCCGAGGGCCTGCGGGACGACCTGGTGGCGCACCGGATCCGCGCCGCCGCCCGCCGGGCCGCCCTTCTGCCGCCCCCGGACGGGGACCGGCCGCTGGCGGTCCTCCTCGCCGGTCTGGCCGCCCGGGCGGCGGCCGCCGACGCCGAGCTCTCGGTGGCCCGGCGGGCCGAGGAGCAGGGCGATCCGGAGCGGGCCTGCGTCCACTACGAGGAGGCGGCGGCGCTGGCGGGCGACTGCCCGCGCGCGGTGCGCGGGCTGGTCCGCACCTACCGGCCCGACCCCGGGGACCCCGGCCCGCTGGAATCCGCGCTCGTCCCCGGCGGCGTCGAACTGCGGTGGCCGTCCGGCGACTTCGGGGGCACGCGCTGGCGGGTGGTGCGGCTCACCCGCGGGGAGCCGGCCGGCGCCCCGCTCGCCGAGGTGACGGGCCGGCCGGACGGGGGCGTGCTCGTGGACGGCGGCGCCGGCATCGGCGAGGAGGTCCGCCACGTGGCGCTGCCGCTCCGGGCCGACGGCGCCGTCGACGGGCCGCCGCTGATCGGCGCCCCGTTGTCGGTCGCCCCGGCGGTGACGGAGCTGGACGCCGTCGACGGCAACGGCTGGATCGAGGGTTCCTGGTCACCACCGGCGGGCGCGGCCCACTGCGAGGTGACGCTGACCGGGCCCGCGGGACCCGTCCCGGTGCCCCCGGCGGCGCGGGCGGGCCTGCGGGAGACCCTGCGTGCGCAGGGGCTGGCACCCGGCCGGTACGAGCTGGGGGTGCGGGCCCGGTACGCCCCGGCGGGCCGCGCCGACCGCGGGGCGCTCTCCGCGGCCGTGACGGCCGGGGTCACCGTGCACGCCTGGCCGGCGCCCGTGCTGACCCTGACGGCGACGGCCCGGGAGGCGGGCGGCGTGGAGTTCCGCCGGACCGGCGGCGACGGGGCCGACGTACGACTGGTGGAGTGGCCCGCCCCGCCCGCCACCCCCGGCGCCCCCGCCGAGGGCGCCGAACTGACGGCGGCCCAGCTGCCGCCGCCCCTGGAGTGGGCCGGCCCGGGCTGGACCGGCCCGATCTCCATCGGGCGCCCGCCGCCGGGATCGCTCACCACCGTGTCCGCCGTGTCCGTCCTGGGCGGGCGGGCCGTCGCCGGGCCCTGCGTACAGGTCGAGGCCCCCCTGCCGGTGACCGGCCTTGCGCTCCGGCGCACCGCGCCCGACCTGGTCGAGGTCACCTTCGACTGGCCCGGAGCCGCCGGCACCGTCACCGCCTCCGTCGTCCAGGACGGGCGGCGCACCGACTTCGCCGTGGCCCGCAGCGTGTTCCTGCGCGAGGGGCTCCGCCTGCCGGTCACCCCGGCCGCGCTGTCCGTCGAGGCCCACGCCGCACCGCGCAGCGCCCGGTCCGTGCTCGCCGCCCCCGGGGGCGACGCGCGGGCCGAACTGCCCGCCGACGTGGCCATCGCCTACGAACTGGTTCCGGGCGCCCGGCGCGGCCTGCGCCGCGGGCCCGCCGTCCTGCGGGTGACCGTACGGGCACCGGGCGGCGCACCCGGCCCGGAGCTCCCCGGATTCGTCCTCGTGGCCCGGGGGGACGGCGGCCGCAACCCGCAGCGTCCGGGCGGCCCGGGCGCCGGAACGGCCGTGTGCCGGGTGACCGGAGCCGAACTCGCGGCCGCGGCCGCGGGCACCGGGACGGGCACGGGCACGGTGGAGCGCCCGATCGACACCGCCGTCGCGCCCGGCCGACCGTACGCCCTTCGTGGTTTCCTCCTCGGCGGCGCCGCCGCCTCCGTCCGGCTCGAAGAGCCTCCTCTCCTCTCCCTGGTGGTCCGCTGACATGACCTCCGTCGTCTGCCCCTACTGCTTCGACCGGTCCCCGGCGGCCCGGCTGCCCTACCGCTGCCTGATGTCCGCCACGGGCGTGCGCGGCGCCAAGCCCTGCACGGCCGAACTCGACACCATATGGGCCGATTTCATGGGGCAGAGCGTGCCTCCCGCGCTGAAGATGCGCGGCCCGGTCTTCACCGCCCCCCGCGGCCTCGGCCGGCGCCTCGCCCCGGGCGGGGGCGGATCGCGCGCGGACTGCCCGGCCTGCGGCGGGTCCACCCCGGTGCGGGTGTGCCTGCGCTGCCACAGCGACTTCCCGAGCGACTACTGCGACCAGGACACCCGGATCATCGCCCTGCTCGGCCCCAAGGCCTCCGGCAAGAGCACCTACGTCTCGGTCCTCCTCAACGAGCTGCGCGGCAGGGTGGGCCGGGCGTACGGGGCCTCGGTGACCGCGATGGGCGGCGAGACCCAGCGCCGGGACCGGGAGCTGGCCGAGGACCTCTACGACCGGCTGCGGCTGCCGGGGGCCACCAGGCCGGCGGCCCTGGGCTTCAACGACCCGCTGCTGTACCGGCTGAGCCTGCCGCTGCGGCGGCGGCTGCGCGGGGACGGCAGCCGGCACACCGCGCTGGTGTTCTTCGACGCGGCGGGCGAGGACCTCGGCAGCGCCGAGGCCATGGACCGCTACACGCACTACCTGGCCGCCGCCGACGGGATCATCCTGCTCGTGGACCCGCTGCAGATGCGGGCGGTGCGCGACCGGCTGCCGGTGGACGACGGGCCGCCGCTGCCGGTCGTCGAGACCCCGCCGCAGCAGATCGCCGCCGACCTCGCGGCGCAGCTGCGGGCCCGCGGCCGGGGCTCCTCGCGCGGCCGGGTCACGACCCCGGTGGCGGTGGCCGTGACCAAGACGGACTCGCTGACGCCCCTGCTGGAGCCGCATTCGCCGCTGCTGCGCAATGCCGACCACTCGGCCGGCGCGCTGGACGAGGAGGACCGGCTGGCGGTGCACGAGGAGATGCGCTCGCTCCTCGACGGCTGGGACTCGGGGGCACTGCTGCGGCAGTTGGAGCGGGACTTCGCGCAGCTGTCGCTGTTCGGGCTCTCGGCGCTGGGCTCGCCGCCGCCCGCGCACGCGCCGGCCGACGCCCCGAAATCGGGTCCGCGGCCGCTGCGCGTGGAGGATCCGCTGCTGTGGCTGCTGGGGCTGGGCGGGCTGCTGCCGCGCACCGGTGGCGCCGCCGGCACGGGCGGCCGTACCGGCTCGGAGGGGAACTCATGAATCTGGCCCAACTGCACTACACCTCGGCGCCGCCCGGCCCGGACGGCTCCGGCTTCCGGTTCACCGCCGTCAGCCCCGGGGTGCCCGCCGCCCTGCTGCGCGAGGCGGAACAGCTGATCGGCTACGAGCCGCCCCGGGAGGCGCCGCCGCGCCCGGGGCCGCAGGAGCTGGCCGGCTTCCCGCAGGCGCTCAGCCTGAGCGTGCTGGCCGACGGCAGCCGGCTGCTGGCGCGTTCGGTGTACACGGGCGCCGACTACAGCGGCCGCTGGGGCAACTTCCACGCCCACGCGGTGCACCTGCCGCAGCCCGCCGGATCCGGCCCGGCCGTGGGCGAGCTGCCGATCACCGCCTGGGGCTCGCCGCAGTGGGCCGCCGCCACCCCGGCGGACGGCGCTCCCGCGCTGGCCGCGGTGCCGGCGCCGGGCCGCCTCGACCGGGCCGCGCTGGCCTCCTTCGTTGCCGCCCGCGGGCCCTGGCTGGCCGGGTTCTTCGCCGACGTGCGCCGGCTCGGGGAGGACACGGACGCCCCGCAGATCGTGCTCGTGGAGGCGGACAGCGAGGCCGTGGCCCGCTGGATCATGCTCGCGTGCAGTGTGCTGCCCCACCAGCGGGGCCAGTGGCTCACCTTCACCACCTACACCCGGCGGCCGCAGCTCGCCCGGCAGCAGATCATCGGCGTGATGCCCGAGGACGGGCTCGGCCTCGCCGGGCAGGAGCACCGCTACCGGGTGTACGACGCCACGCGCTCGGCCGCCCCCGCCGGCGGGGCGCCGGACGTGTGGGCGGACACCGCCGCCAGGGTCTGGCAGGCACAGCGGCAGGAACTGGTCGCCGAGGTCCGGCGGCTGGCCGCCAAACCGTACGAGGCGGGCCCGCTGGCCGCGCTCGCCCTGACCGCGGGAGTCGCCCTGCCCTCCGCAGGCCGGACCGCGGCCGCCGACTGGGCGGCCGCGCACCGGGACGCCCTGGACGACGTACGGCTGCACGCGCTGGCCGCTGCCCTGGGCCACCCGGCCGCGGACCGGGACCCGGCGGAGGTCGCGGCTGCCGGGCGGCTGCTCGCGGCCCTGGACGGCTGGGCCCCGCCCGCGGTGTGCGAGCCGCTGGTGGCCCTGACCCTGACCGAGGCGGTACGGACCGGCGCGCCGCCCCCGGACCTGCCCACCGCGGGCGTCCTGGGCGCGGCCGTCCGGAGCCGCCTCGCGGCGGAACTGGAACCGGGGCTGCGGGCGGCGCTCGGCGGCCCCGCGGCCGAACCCTCCCATCCTGCCGGGCTGTTGCGGGTGGCCTCGGTGCTCGGGGTGGACGTGAGCGACCTGCTGCCGGGCGTGGCACGGCAGTTGGCGCAGGCGCTGCTCACCGATCCGGAGCGGGCCCACGGAGCGGGTGTGCGGGCCGCGCTGGCCGAACTGCCCGGGCTGCGCGCCCTCGTGCTCGACCGGCTGGACTCGCTCGCGGCGGGCGATCCGGCCGCGGGACGGCGGCTGTTCGAGGGGACCACGCTGCGGCTGACCGCGGCCGACGCCCGGCCGCACCTGCGGATGTGCGCCGAGGCGGCGGCGGTGGGCACGGCCGCCACGGAACGGGTCGGCGCGCTGAACGCCCTGCTGGCCCGCTCGGGCGTCTCGCTGTACGCGGAGCCGCTAGTGCTGCGGACCGCGATGCGGCTGGTGTGGGACGGGGAGCCGCCGGGGGCGGGCGAGGCCGGGCTGGTGCTCGTGGCGACCGGGGCGCAGGTCCACCGGGAGGCCGGGACCTGGGAGTTGCTCGTGCAGGCCGCGGTGCGGGCCCCGGCCGGGGACACCGAGGCGGCGGAGCTGGCTCCGGAGGTCCTCGGACAGTTCCAGGAGGAGATCCCGGCCCGGCTGCGGCCGTCGCTGCTGCTGCTGGAACTGGCCCGCAACCTGCGGACGGGCGCGGCGGGCGGCGGCTGGGTCCGCCAGGCGCTGGACCTGCGGTCGCTGGATCCGGAGCCGGGCCCGCGCGACCACGCGTACGCGGTCCTGTGCGCGCGGCTTCTCGCCGGGGACCGCCCGGACAGCGAACTGCGGGCGCTGATCGAGAGCAACGACACGGAGCTGCTGGCCGCGTACCGGCTGGCGGCGCGCCGGACGGAGGTCCGCGACCGGCTGCGGCTGGATCCGGACTACGTCGCGGACTGCTTCACGGTGTGGTCCTCCCAGCCGCAGGCCGGGCCGGTCTGGCAGGAGGCGCGCACCGACCTGCTCGACGGGGTGCTGCGGCCGGCCGTACGGAGCCTGGCGCCGGCGCAGCTGGCCGAGGTGGAGCAGTCGCTGGCCGGGCTGGGCGGCCGCTGGGCGGACGAGTTCCGCGGCTGGCAGCGGCCGGGCGCCTTCGGCCGCCTGCGCGAGCGCTTCGCGGGGCGCCGCTCCGGCGACGGCCAGGGGGCCCGCGGGCAGGGGTCCGGTGGACACGGGGGCGGCGCTCATCGGGGCGGCGGACATGGGGGCTGATGCGGTGGATCCGGAGCTGATCGCCAAGGTCCTCGGCACCCTCACCGGGGCGATCGGGGTCGCCGTGTGTCTCGGGTACGGGCTGTGGCGGTTCCTGGCGCTGGCCCTGTCGGCCGCCTGGGCCGCCTTCCGGACGCAGCCGCCGGGCGGCACCGACCGGCGCATCACCCCCTACACCGGCCCCGAACCGGCCCGGCCGGCCTACTGGGCCGGGCAGATGTGGCGCGACGCCGCCTTCGCGGGCCAGGCCGCCGCCCTGACCGTCTGGTTCCTGCTGACCCGGCACTGGCTGGGCGAGGTGGTGCGCCGCCGCCTGATGCGCGGCCGGAACGGGCAGACCGGCGAGCTCGCCGAGAACGGCTTCGGCCGGCTCCTGCTGCGCCTGCTGGCTCCCGGTACGGCGCTGGCCGCGGTGCTGTCCGCGCTGCTCGCCTCGGTCCTGCTGGCCGGCGTCGCGCTGTTCTTCGCGCTGCAGCTCGGGCTGGTCGCGCTCGCCGCCCTGGCGGCCGTCGCGGCCGGGCGGACGGCGGAGCGGCTCTGGAAGCTGGCCCTGGGCATCCGGATGAAGTGCCCGTACCCGGGCTGCTACCGGCCGTTCCCGCTGGCCGTCCACCTCTGCCCGCAGTGCGGCGCCGCCCACCGCGAGCTGCGGCCCGGCGGGTTCGGCGCCCTGCGGCACGTCTGCCGCTGCGGCAAGGGCCTGCCGAGCACCCTCGTGACCGGGCGGCGGCGGCTCACCGCCCGCTGCCCCTACTGCGACCGGGGCCTGCCGCCGGCCGTCGGTACCACCCGGGTCGTGCACGTGCCGCTGATCGGGGGCACCTCCGCCGGGAAGACCATGCTGCTGGCGGCCGTGCTCGACGGGCTGCGGTCCTGGTCGCACGAGTCCGGGCTGACGGTCGAGTACGCCTCCCCCGACGACCTCCGCGAGGCCAACACGCTGGGCCTGGAGCTGAACCGGACGGGGTGGGCCCTCAAGACCCAGGGCGGGCAGCCGCGCGCCCTGATGCTGCTGGTCGGGCACGGCCGCCGGCGCCGGCTGCTCTACCTGTACGACCCGATGGGAGAGTCCCTCCGGGACGCGGACACGACCCGCGCCCAGGGCTACCTCGCGCACGCCGACGGAGTCCTGCTGGTCACCGATGTGCTCGCCTCCCCCGTCGTACGCCGTTCCCTGGACGCGGCCGACACCGAGCGGGCCGAGGCCGCCCGGCCGGCCGACCTCGGCCCGGTGGAGACGTACGCGGGGTTCACCGGCGAGCTGCAGGGGCTCGGCGGGCGCCGTGAGCGCCTGCCCGTGGCCACAGTGGTGACCAAGCGGGACGTGCTGGACCAACTGGCCTCGCTGCCCCGGCCGACGGAGCCGGTCGAGGCGTGGCTGGCCGGGATCGGGCTGGACGAGCTGGTCCGCGCCCTGGGACATGACTTCGCGGCGGCCCGGTACTGGGTGATCAGCGCCCGCGCCGCGACCGGGGCCGGCGCCCTGGACACCGAGCAGCGGCGGGCGGCGGAGCCGGTGCTGTGGCTGCTGTCCCGGACCGGGCTGCGCGTCGGGCGGCTCGCACAGGGCCGCCGGGACGGACAGGACACCCGGGCCGGCGGGGCCGGTCGGGACCGGGCGGCCGCGCAGGCCGCGCACACCGGGGAAGGGAGCAACACCCCATGATGACACCGCAGATCGCTCGGGGCCGACGGTTGATGATGGCCCTGTTCGTGTCGGCGGTCGTGATGACGGCTGCCGCCGCCGTGGCGGCGCTGGTGCGGTACATCCCGCAATGGACCGGAAGTTGAAGGAGACACACGGTGAGTGACATCCCCGGCGGGCCGATGGCGAACCGGCCCGTCCATTTCATCTGGCTGCTCGACTGCTCGTACTCGATGCAGGGCGAGAAGATCGGCCAGCTCAACTACGCGATCAGAGAAGCCGTCCCGGAGATGCTCTCCGTCGCACAGGACAACCCGGCGGCCCAACTGCTGCTGCGTACGCTGACGTTCTCCACGACGGCCCGCTGGCACCACAAGGACCCGGTACCGGTCGAGCAGTTCACCTGGCAGGACGTGCAGGTGGACGGCATGACCAACCTCGGTGAGGCCCTCCAGCTCGCGGCGCGCGAACTGGACACCCCGCCGATGCCGCAGCGGGCCCTGAAGCCGGTGCTGGCGCTGGTCTCCGACGGCGTGCCGACGGACGACTGGAAGGCGGGGCTGCGGGCGGTGGACGCGACCCCCTGGGGCCGCAAGGCGGTCCGGGTGGCGATCGCGATCGGCGCGGACGCCGACCGCAGCGTGCTCCAGGACTTCCTGGGCAATCCCGAGCTCCAGCCGCTGGACGCGAACAGCCCCAAGCAGCTGGCGGCGGCGATCCGCTGGGCCTCGACGGCTGCCGTGAAGGCGGCCTCCCAGCCCGTGGCGGGCTTCGCGGACGCGACCGTGAAGCAGCCGCCGTACGCCCCTCCGGTACTCGACGACGATGACGACGTGTGGTGAGCGAGCCCGTGCGGACCCATGGACCGCTGCCGCTCTGGGACATGCTCCAGGGCAGCATCCAGGGCGTGAACAAGGCGCGCAACCAGGACCACTACGACGCGGTGGGGCTCGGCACCTCCGCACAGCCGTTGATCATGGCCGTGGCCGACGGCCACGGATCGGCGGCGCACGCGCTCAGCCATCTGGGGTCCCGGTTCGCCGTGGACCTGTTCGTCCAGCAGGCCCGGCTGTTCGCCACCCTCGCCGAGCCCCGGGGCGAGACCCGGCCGCCCACCCTGGCCTGGCTGATGAACTACGCCCAGTACACCCTGCCGCGCCAGCTGGTCAACGCCTGGCAGGAGAAGGCGCTCGGACACTGGGAGCGGACCAGATCGCACCGGGAGCCCGGCCTGTCCCCGGTGGACCGGCTGGTGCTGTACGGGAGCACGCTCGTCGGCGCCGTGCTGACCCCCCGGGTCTTCGCGGCCTGGCAGCTCGGCGACGGCGAGCTGACCGTGGTGACCGACGACGGGCAGGTGACCGCGCCGCTCGCGCCGGACGAGGCCGATCTGGGCGACGAGACGGAATCCCTGTGCTCTCCGCAGGCCTGGCTGCGGGTGCGTACGCACTGGGCGCCGGTGACCGCCCCCGCGCGGGCGCCGCGGCTGGTCTCGCTCTCCACCGACGGGCTGTCCAAGAGCTTCGCCTCGGACGCGGGCTTCCGGCAGTTCATGTCCGGCCTGGACGACCGGCTGTCGGTGGAGGGCGCGGAGTGCGTCCGGGCCGTCCTGCCGGAGTGGCTGACCAAGGCCTCGCAGCACTCCGGGGACGACACCACCCTGGTGGCGGCCTGGCACACCGCGACCGCCCCGGCCGACCCCACCGCCCCGCCCGGCGCCGCGGACCCTGCGGACCCGGCCGTGCTGCCGGAACCGGCCGCCTTCACCGACCCGGCCGCCGCCTTCGACCCGGCCGACATGACAGACCCGTACAGGAGTGACGAATGAGCGGCATGCTCGACAGCGGTACCCGGCTGACGGCCGACAGCGGTCTGGGCGTCGAGGTCTTCGACCTGCTCGGCGCCGGCGGTCAGGGGGAGGTCTACCGGGTGCGCACCCCGGCCGGCGACCAGGCCCTCAAGTGGTACTACCCGCCGTGCGCGACGCCCGAGCAGGAGGACATCGTCCGCCAGCTCGTGGACCGCGGCTTCGACGACGACCGCTTCCTGTGGCCGCGGGACTTCGTGGCCGACGGCCGCGGTGGTTTCGGCTACCTGATGGACATCCGCCCGGACCGGTTCAAGGGCCTGCCGATGCTCTTCCGCCGCAAGCTGCGGACCACGATCCGCGCACTGCTCACCGCCTGCCTCTACACGGTCGAGGCGTACCAGGCGCTCCACTCCCGCGGGATCGCCTACCGGGACATCTCCTGGGGGAACCTGCTCTTCGACCCGGTCACCGGCGAGGTGCTGGTCTGCGACAACGACAACGCGGTCGTCGAGGGGGACAGCACCGGCATCTCGGGGACCATGGCGTTCATGGCGCCCGAGCTGGTGCGCGGCGAGCCCGGGGTCTCCCCCGGCACCCAGAGCGATCTGCACTCCCTGTCGGTGCTGCTGTTCATGTTGCTGATGAACCATCATCCGCTGATGGGGAAGCGCGAGTTGGACATCCGATGCTTCGACGAGGCCGCCGAGCGCAGGCTGTACGGGAAGGATCCGCTGTTCCTCTTCGACCCGCAGGACCGGTCCAACGCCCCCGATCCCGTGGAACACGCGACGGTGCTGGCCACGTGGGCGGTGGCGCCCGCCTCCCTGCGCGACCTGTTCACGAGGAACTTCACCCGGGGCCTGCACGACCCGGCGGCCCGGGTGCGGGAGTCGCAGTGGCGGGACGCCCTGCGGGCGGTCCTCGACGCCGTGGTGGACTGCGCCCACTGCGGGAAGCAGAACATGACCGAGCCTCGGGCCACCACGGCCGGCACCTGCTGGAGCTGCCGGAACGCGCTGGTGCTGCCGCCCCGGCTGGTACTGACCACGCCGCCGCCGCGCACCGAGCACCACATCCTGCTGCACCGGTCCTCGCGGGTGCAGGCGCACCACCTGGCGCCGGAGCCGGCCCGGCACGACTACGGCGACGGCACGCTGGTGGCGCAGCTCACCGAACACCCGCAGCGGCCGGGGAAGTTCGGGCTGGCCAACCGCTCCGGGGCGGCGTGGACGGGCACCCGCGCGGACGGCAGCACGCAGGAGATCGGCCCGGGGCAGACCGTGCCGCTGCGTTCGGGGCTGGAGCTGGACTTCGGGGGTGCGCGGGCCGTCGTACGGGCGAAGTGAGACGGCCGGGGCGCGGCCCGGAAGGGGCGGTCCCGGCCGTCCGGGACCGCCCGGACCGACGCGCCGACCGGGCCAGCCGGGTCAGCCCAGCAGCCGGCTGATCTCCTGGGCGAGGGCGAGCCCGGTGCTGCCCGCCCCCAGTCCGAGGGTGATGGTCTCCAACGACCGCCGGATCAGACCCGGTTCGGCGGCGCGCCCCTCGCGGCCGGCCCGGTCCAGCTCCCCCTGCAGGGTCTGCGCCGCGTCGAGCCGGTCCTGACCGGCGCCCTGCGCCCGGAGCCACTGGGCGAGTTCGGCGGCGAGGCGCAGGGTCTGGGCGGCGCCGTCCTGCTGCCCGATGTTGACGGTGCCGTGGTCCCCGATGTTGTTGGTGCCGGAGACGTTCCCGTGGAAGTTGTAGGTGCTCACGCGTACTCCTCGCGCTCGTTCAGGGCTGCCCGGTCGGCTTCCCCGATGCCTGTGCCTGACCGGCCTGGTTGACGGTGCCGTTCGCGCCGATGTTGCTGCCGTGAATGTTGCCCTGGAAGGTGTAGGTGTGGGTGTTGATGACCTGCTGCGCCTGCTCGTAGGAGCTGGTGTCGACGTTGTGGTCCTTCAGGAACCGTTCGGTCGCTATCAGCACGCCCTGCTGGAGCCGCTGGAGGAAGTCCTGGGAGTCCGTCCGCTCGGAGAAGCCCAGCTGGTCCCAGTCGGCGACCCGCTCGCGCAGGCTGTCCACGGCTCCGTAGTCGAAGCGCAGGTGCCGCCGGTCGATCTCGCGGCGCCACTTCTCCAGCCCGCGGGCCCGCGCGCGCCGGGCGGAGGCCCTCCGGGAGAGCCGCCCCGGGGCGCCGACCAGCGCCGACGCCGTGGTGGCGGTGGCGAAGGAGAAGAGGCTCCACCAGCGTTCCCAGCCGTCCAGGGGCAGCTGGTGCACCCGGTAGAAGCGCGGCTGGAGCGGAGGGATCCCGTACGCCGCCACCTCCCAGGTGAGACTGGGGTGCTGGAGCCTGGCCCGCAGGTGCATGGACACGATGACGCGGCCGCCCTCGCCGGTCCGCTCCAGGCTGAGATAGGTGCGCATGCCGGCGCCGGACTGCACCACCCCGGCCTGCACCAGCTGCTTGGGGATCCGGGCGCGCGGGCGGCGCAGTTTGTCGGGGAGCAGGTCGGGCCCGACGTAGGAGACGTGGTCCCCTATCACGTAGAGCCGGTTGGAGGCCCGCAGGCCCTTCAGTCCGGCGATGTGCTCCATCTCGCGGGCGATGAAGCTGTGCAGGTCGACTGCGTCGAAGGGCTTGATGGTCAGCTTTCCGCTGCCGGCCGGATCGTCGGCGGGCCGGCTGACGTCGATGGGCTGCCAGACCATTTCCTTGATCTTCGAGCCGCTGCCGACGAACGGGTTGGTGCGCTCGGCGTCCGCCGTGTACGGAACCACGTTGGCCCGCTTCTGCTCCAGCAGCCGGCCCTCCACCTCCGCCCCGACGTCCGGGGCCAGGTCCTTGGGCCGCTCGGCGCCGTGCTCGATGCGGAGCGCCGCCGTGCGGGCCGCGTTCTCCGCCCGGCGGACCAGCTCCCAGGCGGTCGCGTACGCGAGGACGAGGGTGGCGGCGGCTCCGAGGGCGAGTCCGGGCAGGTCCGCGACCAGCCCGTACAGCGCGGCCGGTACCGCAGCCCACACGCCGACGGCGCAGAGCCAGGAGAGGCGCCGGTCCCGCAGGTCGATCCGCCGGACGGAGGCCCGGGCGTGCCGGGCCAGGGCCACCAGGTCGATGCCGAGCGAGAGCCCGGTGGCGCGCAGCCGGTCCTCGGTGAGCTCCACGTCCACGTCACGGGCGAAGCCCTCTTGCAGGTGCGCCCCGGCGCACAGCAGCCGGGTCACCGCGTCGTCCCGGTACTGCGCCAGCACCGGTAACCGGCGTGCTGCCATGTCTCGTCCTCCCCCGTGGCTCCCAAGGCACTGCGCTCTCACCCTATGTAAACGGGCCCTGCCTGTCCCGGTGTTGGCCGGTACGGGCCGGGGCGCGGGCCGCGTACTCAGGCCGCCTGTGCGGCCGGCGGCGCCGAACTGAGCATCCGTACTCAGGCTGCGGGCGCACCCGGCTTGCCATCGTGTGGGCATGTTCATTCAGCCGTGTGATCCGCTGCCGCGCGCCGGGATAACCGCCGTCGGCAGCCTGCTGCCCGAGGAGGCGCTGTCCTCGGACGCCCTTCAGCGGGAGGTGGAGCGCCGCAGTGGCCTGACGCTGCCGCCGAGGCTGCTGACACAGGCCACCGGGATCGTCTCCCGCCGCGTCGCGGGCGAGGGCGTGTACGCCTCCACGCTCGCGGTGGGCGCCGCCCGCCGGGCCCTGGCGGCCGCGGGGCTCGGCCCGCTCGACGTGGACCTGCTGCTCTTCGCGTCCGCCTCCCGCGACCTGGTCGAGCCGGCCACCGCGCACATCGTGCAGGCGGAGCTGGGCTCGCGGGCCCACGCCCTGGACGTCACCAACGCCTGCAACAGCTTCGTCAACGGGATCGACCTCGCCCGCTCCATGATCCTCGCCGGGCGGGCCCGCCGGGCCCTGGTGGTCACCGGTGAGACGCCGAGCCGGGCGGTGCGCCGGGACCCGGCCGACCTCGCGGAGCTGCGCGACGGCTTCGCCGGCTACACCTTCGGCGACGCGGGCGCGGCCGTCGTCGTGGAGGCCGTGGAGCGCGGCGGGATCATCGACGTGGACACCGAGACCCACTCGGAGCACTGGGAGGTCGGGGGCATCCCGGGCGGCGGGTCACGGCACCCGCGCGGGGACGCGTACACCTACTTCCGCGGCGACGGGCACGAACTGCGCGGCGTCTTCGAGAAGGTGGGCACCGCCGTCATCGACCGGACGCTGCACCGGACGGGGATGGACTGGGACGGCTTCGCCCGGGTGCTGGTGCACCAGGTGACGGTGCCGTACCTGGAGCGGTTCGCGGAACTGACCGGGGTGCCCGCCGGGAAGCTGGTGGTGACGGTGCCCGAGCTCGGCAATGTCGCGAGCGCGAGCATCGGGCTCCAGCTGGACCGGGTCTTCGGGGAACTGACGCCGGGGGAAAGGGTGTTGTTCGTGGGCCTGGGCGGCGGCATCAGCATCATGACGATGGTCTGGGAGAAGTCGTGAGCCGCATGTGGGTCGTGGTGCCCGCGCACGAGGAGGAGGCCCGGCTGGCGGACACCCTGCGGGCGCTCGCCGCGCAGCGCGACCGGGACTTCACCCTGCTGGTCGTCGACAACGCCTCGACGGACGGCACGGGGGCGATCGCCCGGGAGTTCGCGGCCGGCGCGCCCTTCCCGGTGGAGGTGATCGTGGAGCCGGAGAAGGGGGTCGGTTCCGCCGTGGACACCGGCTTCCGGTACGCGATCGGCCGGGGCGCGGCCCTGCTCGCCCGGACGGACGCCGACTGCCTGCCCCGGCCGGGCTGGAGCGGAGCGGCGCGGAGCGCGCTCACCCGCAGCCCCGGGCTGGTGTGCGGGCGGATCGTGGCCCGCCGCGACGAGCACGGCCCGCTGGGCCGGGCCGGGTTCGGCGCGCTGGTGGCCCTCGCCGCGCTCTTCGGCCGGCTGCGGCCCGCGCACGCCCGCAGGGGCGGCTACCGGGCGCCGTACCGCATGCACGCCGGGAACAACATGGCCATCACCGCCGAGCTGTACCTGGCCGTCGGCGGGATGCCCCGGCGTCCCTCGCCGACCGACCGGCTCTTCCTCAACGCCGTACGCCGCCACACCGACCGGATCGTGCGGTGCCGGGAGATGGTCGTGGAGAACTCGACGCGGCGCCTGCGGGCCTACGGGATCGCCGGCACCGCCCGCTGGTACCTCGACCAGGGCAGCGGCACGCACGGAACGGACGACCCCCGCTGATGCTGGACCGCCTTGACCACGCACTGCGCAGCCGCCCCGAGCGGCCCGCCGTGCTCACCGCCACCCGCACCGGCGCGCCCCGGGTGCGCGCCACCCGCGGCGAACTCGGCGAGCTGTCCGACGCGTTCGCCGCGGCCCTGCACGCGCGCGGGCTGCGCGCCGGGGACACCGTCGGCGTCGCCGTACGCCCCGGCCCGCGCGCCCTGGCCGTGCTGCTCGCGCTGTGGCGGCTCGGACTGCGCGGGGCCGTACTGGACCCGGGCGCCGGACCCGACGTGCTGCGGGCCCGGCTCGCGCTGGCCCGGCCCTCGCTGGTGCTGGCCGACGCGGCCGCGCAGGCGGTGGCGGGCTGGGCCCGGCCGCTGGCCCGCCGGGTCCGGCTCGCCCTGCCGGAGCTGGCCGCTTTGGGGCCGGTGGCCACGGTCGGGCCGCGGCTGCCGGGCTGCGCGCCCGCGCTGGACCCGGGCGCGCCGCGCCGCGGTGTGCCCGCGCCCGGGGCCGACCTGGACGGGGACGCCGACGCGGTGATCGTGTTCACCTCCGGGACCACCTCCCGGCCGCGGGCCGTCGTGCACACCCGGGCGAGCCTGGCCGCCGGAATGGCCACGGTCTCCACCCTCTTCGACGCGCGCGGGGACCGGCCGGTGCTCGGCGGCACCTTCTTCGTGCTCGTCCCCGCGCTGACGCGCGGCGCCCCCGTCGCCCTCCCGGCGGGCAACGCGCGGGTGCTGGCGCGGCAGCTGCACCGGCTGCGGCCGCAGGACACCTATCTGACCCCACCCCGGCTGCGGGACGCGCTGGGCGCGGACGCCCGCTTCCACGGCCGGGTGTGGACGGGCTCGGCCCCGGCCGGCGCCGGACTGCTGGAACGCGTACGCGCGGCGGGCGCCGCCGAGGCCTGGGGCGTGTACGCGCTCACGGAGCTGTTCCCGGCCGCCGCGGTCGAGGCGCGCGAGAAGTCCGCCTTCGAGGAGGCCGGGGAGCCCGGGGACCTGGTCGGGGCGCCGCTGCCGGGCGTGCTCGCCGAGCCCGACGAGAGCGGGCAGCTGCTGCTGTCCGGTCCCGCGGCCCGCCACCGCTACCTCGGGGAGGAGCCCGACGCGTGGGTGCGTACGGGCGACCGGGCCCGGCTGGACGGCGCGGGCCGCATCGTCCTCGAAGGCAGGAGCAAGGACATGGTGCTGCGCCGGGCGGAGAACATCTACCCCGGGCTGTACGAGCCCGCCCTGCACGTGCCGGGCGTGGAGCTGGCCGTGCTCGTCGGGATCCCGGCGGGCGAGGGCGACGAACGGCTCGTCGCCGTCGTGCAGCCGCAGCGCGGCGCGGACGAACGGGCCGTGCGCGCGGCACTGGCGGAGCCGGTCCGGCGGATGGGCACGGCCCGGCCCGACGCGCTGCTCCTCGCCCGGATCCCGCTGTCGGGGCGCTCGCGCAAACCGGACCGGGCGGCGACGGCCGCGCTGGCGGCGCGACGCCTGGGCCCGGCGCGATGACGGCCCCTGCCGCCGGTCCGGAGCCGCGGTACCGGTACCGGTACGGGCCGGGTCCGGGGGGCGCGCGCCCGGAGCCTTCCCCGGGCCTTCGCCCGGCCCGCCGATTCCACGGAGGTACATCCCGATGAGCACCACGTCCAGCGCCGGGGCGCGCCGCCGCGACCGCCGGGTCTACCTGCGCAGCCATCCCCTCCTGTTCGGGCTGCTCGCCGCCACCCGCGGGCGTCCCGTGCGCCGGCTCGGCCGGACCGTGCTGGTGCACGACCCGGAGGCCTACCGGGAGGCACTGACCCGGCTGCCGCTCGACCGGACGGCGGCCGGTACGACGGGGGCCGCCGCGCGCGCCGCCCTGCAGGGCGGCGGGGGCGTGCTGTTCGACCAGGAGGGCGGCGGGCACCGGGCGGACCGGCGCGGCCTCGCGGGCGGGCTGGGCACGGCCGGGGTGGAGGAACTCCGGGCCGGCTGGCAGCCGTTGCTCGAACGCCGGCTCGCGCCGCTGGAGCGGGGCGGGGAGGTGGACCTCGTCGCGCTCGCACAGGAGCTCTCCGGCTCGGTGGTGTGCGCCCTGTCGGGCTCCGGCGCCGATCCGCGGGCGGTCGCGGGGGGCGCCCCCCCCCGCCCGCCCGCCCCCCGCCCCACACACCACCCCGGGGCGCCCCCCCCCCCCCCCCCCCGCCCCCCCCCCCCCCCCCCCCACCCCCCCCCCCCCCGGC
>NZ_JBSGXU010000073.1:0-37371 GCF_053610205.1 Streptomyces sp. NPDC054932
CTCCCCGCCGGCGGGTCACGCCGGCAGCAGGGGCCGGACGCGCCTCAGTTGCTCAGATGCCGTCTTGCACGCACGCGTGCCGCATGCCGTCGTCCGGCGCCGCAGGGCTGGCCCGATGGCCGGATCGCGGCCGTTGTCAGGGCTCCACGCCGCAGCGTCGCGCAATTGCCTTGAGGCGTTCGAGTTCTCGTCGCGCTGCTGTCGGGTGGGCGAGATCAAGGGCCATCCCGGCACGGGCCGAGACATAGAGGATGTCCTGGCGGATGGCGGCGTCGAGGCCGGGGGCGGTCTGGAGGCGGCGGCCCGTGACGCTCAGGTAGATCGCGATGCTGTCGAGATCCTCACGCAGGTGCACGGGAAGCACCTGCCGCAGTTCGTCCTTGGCATAGTCGCGCGCCTCCCGGTCCGCCGCGCTGGGGTCAGGCAGCACGGGAGCCCAGGGAAGGCCGGCTTCTCGGGCTTCGTCGTACATTTCCGCCACCAGGACGCGCGCAGACGCGGGATCGCCCTCGGCGGCTGCGGCGCGGGCCGACTGCAACGTGGAGCGCAGTCGCCCACGGACCTGAGGATCCTCGCCGGTCCGGGCGTTCAGATAGCCGGACCACACGTCGAACGCCTTACTCAACTCGGCATCCGACATGATCTTGTACACGTCCGGCACTCCGCCGTCCCTCCGTCAGGCCCGTCCCGGCATGGACGGGCGCGGTCAGGATAGGACGGGCGCTGATCGAGATGCCTGCGAATTGACTGGGCGGCGCGCAGGAGCCCCCGCGTCAGCTGAGATGCATACCGCTGCCGACCCGAGTGCGCAGGTGCCGACTGAGCGGCTCAGTCCCCTCTCACCCGTGACCAACAGTTACGGGACGGGCCTTGGTTGCCGACGGCCTGGTTCCACGTCAGCGGGCCCTGGGCTGTCGCTCCTCCGTGGGCATCAGCACCCGCAAGGGTCTTCCGGTATCCCCGAAGCGGGCAGTGAGGAGGTCGGGTCCGTGCCCATCGCGGCACAGCCCGCTACGCCTGTGGCTTGCCCGTCAGGCCCGAGTCCTTCGCCTTGTACCAGGGGCGGAGCCGGAGGTATCTGCCTTTCAGGGCCGGCCCCAGATGCGTCTCGATCCCGTATCCGGCTTCGCCCGGGTACGGAAGGTCGTGGAGGAAGGACGTCACGATGACCTCGATCGCCCCGGGCGCGCACCGTTGTGTTTCCTCCTCCAGGAAGGCCAGAACCTGCCGCCAGTCAGGGCCTTCCGGCATGCCCTCGCCCAGGTACGAGGCCACGGTGTCCTGCAGGACGTCCCAGAGGAAGAGGTGGGGGAGCACCCGGTGCTCATTGAAGACGTGGCACTCGTAGGCATCCTCGAAGCCGGGCACCCGGGCAACCAGGTCCTCGACGAACCGAACGCCACCGACGGCCTTCTCGGCCGCCCTGTCCGCACCTGCCCCGTCCCGCTTCGCCTCTTCGGCCGTCATGGGCGGCACGCTATCTCACCCCGGCCGCGCACCCCCGCGAGCCCCACTTCACCTTCCAGTCGCAGCCAGGCAGTGGGGTCGGTGCAGCGGCCATGCGGCGGGCCGATCATGTCGATGACGGCCCGCAGGCAGTCGGTCATGGCGCCTCGTACCGGCAAAGGGTGCAGGACGCCTCGCCTCCGTCCCCGTCGCGGTGGTCCTTCCACGCCTGCCAGGCGGCTTTGAGGCCCAGCGCGAGCGGCAGCAGACCGAGGTAGGGGATGGCGGACCCGGGCAGGAAGGTGGCGCCGAACGCGGCGGCCACCGCCACGCCGAGGATCGCGGCGAAGCCGAGGTACTGGCCCAGCACGATCCGGCCGGTGGACCCGGGGTTGCCGGCGCCCTGGGCGAAGAACAGCGCCAGGACCAGGATGTCGTCGATGTTCGTGACGGCGAACAGGCCGGCTGCCCGACCGATGATCCCAGGTCCACGAGCAGTTGCTCTCCTCCGATGCGGGTGCCCCGGTGACGCTACCGGGAGCCCGTACCGCAGCGACCGCGGGCCCAGGCACTGTGTCCGTGGGTGCGGACCGGCGCGGGCGGCAGATTCGAGGGAGCCTGCAGCCCGGTCGGTGAGACCGTGGATCCGATCACGGCCGCGTTCGGGAACCCCCGGGGCTGACCGTCACTCGGCCCAACTGATGCGACATGGGTTAATGGCACCTGCACGAAGAGCTGCTGAGACGAGGAAGCTGCCATGAGTACGGGAAGATGGCTGTGGGTCTGCCTGCAGCGCTACGTCATGACCGCCGCTCCCGGCTGGGTGACCGCGGCCCTGGTGCTGCCCGTTCTGGGCGACGATCCCTTCTGGGCGTCGTTCGGCGCGGGGCTGGGAGCGGGGTTGATCGTGGTGCCTCTCCTGACGGTCGTGACCATGTTCGTACTCGTCCTGCTGGCCGGTCGGCGGTTCGAGCCGCCGACCGGCGGTCCCTCACGGATCCGGGGCGGCTGGCTGATCGTGCTGCCCCTGGTCCTGCTGCTGCCCGCGGCCCTGCTCGTGCCACTGCAGTACCTGATCGTGCTCGGCGCGCAGCTCGTGTACCTGGTGTGGGTGCTGCCCTGCCAGGACGCACACGACACGGCGGACGTGCTGCGCTCGCTTGCCGACCCGGCCGTCCCCGCGGAGCAGCGGGCCCGGATGGCACGGGCGGTCGCGGGACTGCAGGGCAGGCCGGTCGTCGAAGCCCTGGTGCAGACCTCGGCCGACACGGAGCCGGAGGTTGCCGAAGCGGGTCTGGAGACCCTCTGCACCATTTGGCGGCGCGACGGAGTCGTCGGCGAGGACCTGCTGCTGAAGCTCGACCCGCAGGCCCAGGACCGCGTCCGGGCTCTCGGCGTCAGGGTGCGGAGTCCTTGGTGAGAACGGCGGCGATCGGCAGCGCATGACACGGTCAGAACGCGTACACCGGGTTCCCGTTCAGGGTCGCAGACATCACGCACGCGTTGGAGAAGGTGTGTTTCCAGGTGACGCGCCTGCCGTGCAGTACGCCGTCCGCGGTGACCGTGACGGGGTCGAAGTACATGGGGCACGCCCGCGACGTATTCGGTGTTGCCAGAAGGCGGTCGAGTTCGCCGTCGGTGGCGTTGAGGGCGTCGCACGCGGCCCTCGGGGCGGGGTGAGTGCCCTCGGCGGTGTAGGCACAGCTGAGGGTGGACGCGCGCATGACGGTGTCCGTGGGTGCGCCGGAACCCTGGGCAACGGTGAAGACCATCGCGGACGGGCTGTGCGCACTGGCGGGCTGAGCCTCCGCCAGACCTGTGGTGCCTGCAAGACAGAGGAGACTGACGGCGGATACTGCGATGACTTGGTGACGCATGACAAATTTCACCTTCGATTCAAGGGATTTTGCCGTTCAATGCCTGTGATCTGACGCTCTGTTGGAGATGAGCCTTTCAGGTCCGAAGGAGGGTTGCCAACGGATGCTCGATTTATGGACAGATGATTTGGATCCCGGATCATCGGTCGGTGTTCGCCCAGCTGGCGCGGCATGTCGCAGGCTCCCCGGCGGCTCGGGGGTGCGGGGTGCCGCCCCGCCGCGCCCCTGGTGACGGCGGTGCGCGGTTTGCCGGATCACCGTGCAGGCTGACGGGATGAATGCGGTCAACCCGGGTCTCGGGCGCGGAGCTCCTGAGCGAATCCGGTCCAGCGGAGCTCGGCGGGAAGGTGTCCGGTGTCGATGAGGAGGAGGGCCGTCGGCGAGGCGCTCACCCCCGCAGGGCCGGAGTATTCGGGCGCTCGTTCGGTCGGCAGCGGGTTCGTTAGGCTCACGGGAATGGAAGCCCGTACCCCGTCCGTCCTCCTCCTGTCCACCGCCCGCACCTCGACCGCCGAACTCATTGCGGGGGCGGCGGTCCGGCGCGGTTACGACGTGACCGACCGGGCGGCGGGTGTCGAAGGCCGCAAGGTGCACTGGTACGGAGGTCCCCGTGCGGCTGCACGTCATGCCGGCCGGCTGGGCCTCGGGCTGCTCGAACCGGCTGACGACTGGCTGACGCACCTACCGCGCCCCCTCCTGCGGCGGCGCGTGCGGCTCACCACCCTCGCCGAGGCACGGGAACTGCAAGAGCGGGCTTTCGTGAAACCGCCCTCGGCCAAGATCGACCTGCTGCCCGCCGCCGTCCACGAGGACGGGACCAGCCTGCCCGGCGGACTGGACGGCTCCACGCCGGTTCTGGTGAGCGGTGTGGTGGAGTTCGTCACGGAGTACCGGCTGTTCGTCCTTGACGGCGAAGCCGTCACCGGCAGTCGCTACGCCGTCCACGGACGCCTCGATCCGGCGCCGCTGGACGCCGGGAGCCGTGCCTTCGCCCGCACGGTCCTCGACGCCACGGCCGCCGGCCTGCCCAGCGCGGTGTGTCTGGACATCGGTCGGCTCGCCGACGGCGACTGGGCGGTGGTCGAGGCCAACATGGCATGGTTCGCCCACTGTTACGCCGCCGAACCGGACCGCGTCTTCGATGTGGTGCTCCGTGCCGCCGGGCCGATCGCCGCGGTTGCGGACCGGGACCGCCGGCACCTGAGCGGGTCGGCGGCTCGGCCGGAAGCGGTCCTCCCGTGACCGGAGAACGGCGCACAGGCGAGCCGCGTCGTTCTCGTGGTTGAGCAGCCCCGTCCAACGCGGACGCCGGCCGGGCACTGGCCGCCTGCGAGCGGTACCCCCATCCGACCCGGCCCCGCACCGCCGCGATCCGTGTACTGCATCGCATCTCACAGCGCACCGGCCGGTGGCGCCACCGCGCCCCGCCGTCGATGGTGGGGCCCGGGGCGGTGCGGCACGTTCCGGTGGCCCCCTACCGGGACCGCTTCGTCGGCGGCTTCACTTCTTTCCTGTCCCTCTTGTCCTTCTTGACCTTGTGGATGAGCGTTTCCGGCGCGTCGCGGTTCGAGCGGTAGCTGGCGTCACCGGAGTAGACGGCGGTGATCAGGTGGGTACCGTATGCCGGTCCGTCCACGATCAAGGAGGCGACGCTGCAGTGGCCGCCGGCGGGCCTCAGCTGGGCCGTGCCGACGGGAGTGGCGTCGACGGCGAAGGCAACGGTGCCGGTCGGCCGGGGCACGTTCGGTCCGCTGACGGACGGGCACACGAGATCCGTCAGACGGACCGGCTTCCCCGGCTGCGACGGGTTCGGGTGGGACTCCAGGTAGGTGATCACGGTACCCGGCAGCGTGTACGAGATGGTGACCAGCCCGTTTCCGGCGTTCGCGCCGGTGGTGAAGGTACTGCCGGCCGGTCCCGCACTCGAACCGCCGCCACCGCCGCCCGCCCCCGAGAACTCGACGTTGGTGATGCCTCCGCCGCCTCCGCCTCCGCCGCCGTTCACTCCGCCGCCTCCGCCACCGCCACCGGTGATCCCGCCCGCGTCGCCGGTCCTGCCCGTACCGCCGAGTCCGCCCGTGCCCAGCACGCCGGTCTGGCCGTTTCCGCCGTTGTCGTCACTGCCCGTGCCGCCGGCCCCGCCCGTACCGGGGCCTGTCGGGGTGGCCCCGCCGCCGCCCTGGCCACCGGTGGTGTTGGCGCCGCCGGCGCCGTTGGTGCCGTTCACCCCGGACTGGCCGCCGGCACCGCCGCCACCGCCCGACAGCTCGTCGGTGGCACCTCCGCCGCCTCCGCCGCCGGCCGTGACGAGCCGGGAAGCCAGGTCCAGGGTTCCGGAGCGAACGTCCGACGCACCGCCACCGCCACCGCCGTAGGCGGAGTCCGAGGAGCCGCCGGTGCCACCGCCGTTGAAGCCACCGGTACCCGGGGCGCTGTCCGTCCCGACCCCGCCCGCGCCGCCGACGTTGACCTGGAGCGTCTGGCCCGACATGACGGTCAGAGTGCCGGCGACCCCGGCACCGGCACCCCCGACGCCTCCAGGGTTGTCATTGCCGGCCGCCGCGCCCCCGGAAGCGCCCCGGGCATCCACGGACAGCTGGGTTACCCCGCCGGGCACGGTGAACGTCTGCGCCGCCCCGGTGTAGTCGAACGTGCACACCACCTGGCTGCCGGTCTGCACACAGCCCTGGGCGGCGGCAGGGGCCGCCAGGAGCGGCACCAGGGCCAGGGACATCCCCGTGGCCAGGCTTGCTGCCGCCAGCGCGCGAAGACGCGGCCGGGGCCGGGGATGACGGGCGATGACAGGATCGTGTGGAACGGCCATGTGAGGCTCCTCCTCGTTGCTGCCGCACCGCCAGCCGCAGAGGAAGAGCGGTCAGCGATCGCAGCCGCGGCCCGTAGATGCATTGCCGACAAGACCGCGGGCCCTACGACGGGCCCGCAACACGGATGATCACCACCGCCCCCGCGCGTCTCTTGGCGGCGCGCCCTTCGGTAGCCCGGTCGGTCGAACACATGCGGCGCGTCCCCGACCCGATTTCACCCCTCCTCGCCGCCCGATCGGACGGCCAACCGAAATGTCGCGACGTTGGTGTGGCGGCGGGCCAGGCCCACCAGGAGGGTGGTCCGGCACTCCGGCACCTCCCGAACCCCAACTGCTCCGCGCCCGACAGACGACCGGCGCGCGAAGAGTCGTCGGACTTCGCGCGCACATCCGTGCGCCCCTCGTCGGCAGGTTCGAGGCCCTGTTCGCGGGGAGGCATGGAGCCGGGCCGATCGCCCGGCACCATACGGTCACCGTCGAGAAGGGACACCCACATGGCCGGACCCTGGGACGCGAGCATCAACCTGCTCCACTTCGCAGAGGACAAGAGCGAGTTCATCGCACCGACACTCGGCATCGGGAAGGAATTCGACGTCCGCGCCGAGATCGAGATAGGCGATGAGCTGCGCGGCTTCGCCACCGCCTACCAGCTCGTCGTGAACGTGCAGAACCTCAGCACGGGCGTCGTCGCCTCGTGCACCGTCCCGGGCAGCCTCACCCCTACCCGGGGGATCCTGCGAACGCCGCTGGTCGTCGACTTCCCGCAGCTCGCGGCGAACGAGGGTGACCTCCTGCGCGCCAGCTGTTCGTTACGCGTGACCGCCGGCATCCACACCGACTACTCGGTGGCCGAGTCCGAGTTCGCCATCGCGGAGTCCTGACGCTCCCTCGTCCCTGCCCGGACATGCCCGGGCAGGTATGACGGCCGTCTGCTCTCGCCACTGCTGTCCAGTCCAGTGACGTTCTCGTGTCCACCGACAGCTCCGGACAGCGGATCAGGGCCTCGCAGGGAAGCTCTGCGAGGCCCTGATTGCTGTGCCGGGCGTTGGCGGGCCGTCACGGCGGCGGGACGTTGGCACTGGCGCAAAGCACCGGCCGGCCTTCATCGACCGGCTCCTGGCCACGCTCGTCCATCCTCGCCACGGACATGCCCAGGTGCCGGAGCGCGTCAGCCGAACCCGTGGGCGCCGAGCCGGGCGTAACGCGCGGACAGCTCGGCCATGTCTCGTTCCGCCCCGTCCAGCAGCCAGCGTCGGTACGTCCCGGCCGCGTCGCCTTCCCCAAGGGCCCGGGCCGCGACTCCCACGGCCAGCGGCCCTGCCGTCCAGCCCGACAACAGGGCCCGCAGCACCCCGTGCGACGATGCGGGGTCCAGGAGGACGCCTGCGTCCCCGGCCACGAACCAGCCGGGCCCGGCGGCCCTCGGGCACAGCCGCCAGCTGACGTCCGCGGACCGGGCCGGGCCCTCGGGGACCAGTCCCGCGAAAACCGGCGGCGGCCCGCCGCGCAGCCGGGCCTGTTCGGGTACGAAGCCCAGCCGCATCCACTGGTACCGGCCCCGGCTGACCCGTGCGGTCCAGGTCCAGCCGGTGCCGTCCGCCGCGATCTCCGGCGCCGCGTCCCGCTGCGGGCAGGACCCGGTCGCGTAGCCGTACCGGATCAACAGCCGCGGCGAACGCAGCGGGCTGGTCAGGCCGAGGGCACGGCTCAGCCAACGGGCCCTGCCCGTCGCGTCGATGACCGTACGGGTGCGCAGTGCTGCGGTGCTGCCCAGCCGGACCCCGGTCACCGCACCGCCCTCGACCACCGGTTTCCCCACCCGGCAGCCGAGGCGGACCTCGGCGCCTGCTTCCCGGGCCCGGTTCAGCAGCAGCGCGTCCAGCTGTCGGCGGTCCACCTGAAACCCTCGCCAGAGCCCGCTCTCGTCCTGACCGTACGGCTCGAACCGGGGCTCCGTGCCCCACCCGACTGTGATCCCCGGATGCCGGGCCCCGACGGCGGCCGCGAAACCGCCGGGCAGCAGCCGGGCCAGAGCAGAGTCTCGGCGCCCGGGTGCAGGGCCTCGCCCGGGCGGACGGTGGGTCCTGCGCGGCGTTCGGCGAGGAGGGTCCGCAGACCGGCGGCCGCGCAGACGATCGCTGCCGCGCATCCGGCGGGCCCGGCCCCGGCGATCAGGACGTCGACGTCGGGATCGAGGTGTCGCGCGACCATGGGCCTCCGTCCCTGCGTAGCAGTACCGTACGGCCGTCGGTGCAGGCGCTGACATCCTCGGCGATCTCCACCAGCACCTTCTGGATGTCCCCGGGGTCACGCCTCTCCGCCCCTGGCCGGTAGATCCGGAACCGGTAGCGCCGCGGCCCGGCCAGGCGGCCGCCGGCCAGCCCGTTCGGCCTCTGCGAGTCCCGTGTCGCCCGCCTCCACCACGGTGAACGACAAGACGGCCCACGCCGACTTGGCCTTCAGGATCTCGATCACCGCCCGGCCTGCGAACCTGGCCACGAACTCCGGGTCGTGGATGCCCAGGCTCCAGTAGACCGCCGACATGGCCAGCACCCGCGCCTTGGTCTCCGCGAGGTCCACGCGGGCCGTGAGGTGCGCGGTGAGCCGGTCTTGCGTGGTGATGTAGCCGGCCCGGTCGATGTCCTGGTACACGACCACCGCGCGGCCGCCGACCGTCCGGGCCTCGGGTCCCGAAATCCCGTCCCACGGCAGCCGGCCCAGCCCCCGCACCTCCTCCATGCCGATCTCGGCATCGGTCAGCGGCACGATCGTCGGCCAGGGGTAGGGAAAGCCGGGCGCGTCCTTGAGCGGGGTGAAGGTCCGGGTCGCGTCCGGTGCCACGGAGGGCCAGTAACTGCCCAGTGCCGCAGAGAGCTTGGCGTCCTCCAGGAAGCGCGTGCCGAGGCTGTACGCCTGCATGAAGCGCTGGAGCGGGGCCCCGGGCTCGTTGTAGACCAGCCCCTGGCTGATCTCCCAGCCCGGGTCGGTCACCCCGGCTCCTCCGTCGGGCAGGCCCGTGTACCGGCCGCGGGCGTCGTCCGGCAGGGGGCGCGCCACCGGGTCACCCGGCGTCGGCTGCCCGACCACGGCGGTGAGGGTGTCGTCGTAGATGTCGAAGCCCTTGGGGAGGGTGATGTCGCCGGCGAGGCGGAACTCGGAGAGCGGGCGCGGCGGAATCGCCCACAGGGCGTCCCGTGTCTCCTCGGGCACCGAAGTGCGCCACCACGTGGCCAGATCGTGCTGGTTAGGGACTGTGTCCCCGGGCCCGACCTGTGCCTGTGGGGAAGATCGTTCGGCTGAAGCCCTGCAGAGCCCTCCGCCGTGAGGCGACCACCCTTTCCCGCCTCACCCCTTGACCGCTCCGCCCGGCACCCCCCCCCGCTGGCCGGGGCGCGACCCTTTGGTCTCCCCTACGGGCAAGATGCGTTTCCGGCACCGCACGGGCCGATGGCGCGCTGCGCTCCGGCTCCACGTGCCGCGCTGACGAGCCGGCTGCCCGCCGGGCGCCTTGGCTCACAGGATGTGGGCACCGACGAGGACGGCGAGCAGTGCGAGAGTCGGCACCGCTCCGGCCCTGCGGCGCGGGGGAGTCGTGTGGATTCGTATCCGCACAGCTGCTCGGCGTGGCCACACAGTCGGGGGCCTTGCCGCCTCTGTCGACATCCTCCGGCAGGCCGGGGAAGAGCTTGTGCGTACCGGTCTCATCGACTCCGTGGACAGGACGTCCGTATTCACGATCTTCCTGAACTCCTCAGCGACAGAAGTGCTGGCCTGTGCAGGCGGGCTCCGGCCCAAACCACCGCAGTCGCCGGGAGATGCCCTCGAGTGACAACACGCCTCCAGTTGTGTCAACTCTCATGCTTCGGCTCACGCCGCCGGCCTCGACCGGGGATATGGAACAGGCACTGAGCTTGCCGTTTAACCTCCGGCGGCCAGCGCCAGCTGCCTGGGAAGCCGTGCAACCGTCACTGTCGCTCGGCAGCGAGCTCTAGGTCATGGATCATGAAGTGGAGTTGTACGTCGTCCATCGACTCCGCCCACAGTCCCTCGGCGTCGAGCACGGAGGCCGCGACCATCCGAGCCTCAGCGACGAGTTCGGGGTCGTCCTTGAAGCCTGGCCAAGGAAGGACGGGGTAGTCGTTCTCCTCGCCGAACTGCCGCACTCTGGGTTGGGCCGCGGTGGTGAACCGGCGCCGCCGGCACCCCGACTTCCCCGAACCGGTGGCCGGTACGGACGTGCACCTGCAGTTCGACCGCCGCGCGGTCGTGGCCCGGCTCCTCGCCCACGACAGGATCGGAGTACCCACGGGGCCGACGATCGCCTCACTGGTGCTGGCCGGGGCCGGGGGCGCCGCGCACCGGTTCCGCCTCGATGACCCGTGGCTGGCCCTGGCCGACGACGCCGGCGGCGAGGACTGCTTGTCCGGCTGGTCCACCGACGAGGACGCGGACGCGCTGGCCGCCCTGGCGGGCGGGGAGTCCGGGGCGTCGCTGCGCCGGCTGGCCGCGCCCGGTACCGGCCCCTTGGCGGTGCCGGGGGAGGTGCGGGTGATCGACCGGTTCCGATCCGGGTCTGGGGGCCTGCGCCTGACGCTGGCGTGGCCGGCCGGACTGCGCGGCACCGCCGCCCCCGGGCCGGCGGGCGGGGTGGTCCGCCACGGGATCGCGTACGCGGGTCCGGGTGAGGCCTGCGTGTGCGCGCGGCACGACTGCGGCGGCGTGGTGCCGGAGTCCTGGTGCGCCGAGCACGGCGACGCGGTGGGGCCGGTGATGGAGTGGCACCCCGAAGGGGGAATCCGCTGCACTGACCTGTCGGCCGCACGATCGGCCGCGGTCGGGCAGACGGCCAGAGTGACGGTCGAACCGTGTGCGATCGTCACGCCTCCCAGGTACGTTGAGCCGTCAGCCGAGGGAGAACGCTCGCGAGGGAGTCGCCCCGCAACGCGTGGCTGCGGGGCGCTGATCCACTTTCGCAACGGGCCTAGTGGGGTTTAGTCGACCGTCTGCCCGTCGTACATACCGCCCCTGCAGGTCGGGAGCACGGGCGTCGACCGATCGATCGTTCCGCCGTTGTCCGTGCACTCACCCGGGGTGACGCTGCCGGCGATGGCGGTGGCGGTGGCGGTGGCGGCGCCTGTGAGGCCGAGTCCGGCGAGGGCCGCCGTGGCGAAGACTGCGGCGAGGATTCGTCGAATGCGCATTTGGTTCGCCTTTCACAGATTGCCTCGGTTGGGGCACTAGCCAGCTTGATCTTCACCCATGTGGGTGGCACGTCATGTTGGGCCATTCGGGTGAGAGTGTTGTCGGGTGCGGGGTCGGTGACGCGACCCGTCAGAGCGGATGGAAGCCCGTGCCACATCCGTGCCAGAAAGAGCGGATCCCAGCAGTCACCATTGGGTGGGGGAACCGCTTCCTGCGGCGTGCTGAGTGGAGATGGGGCCGGCGCACTGCGCGTCCGGTCCGCAGAGCGCGGGTCAGTTCCCGCTTCAGCTCGCCGCGGCCTTGGACGTAGAGAGCTTGGTGGATCGTCTCGTGAACCACGTGCATCTCCGGCCGGGCGGGGAAGCGTCTGCGCAGAGCGTGGCAGATCTGCTCGGGACTCCAGCGCAGGGTCAGGTGATGCTGTACGAAGTCACGGAGCTCCGGGTTCTGGCCGATCTTGCCGACCTTCGGCCGAGGCCGTCGCCGAAATGCTCGCCGGTGGGCCGCATGCGGTCGGTAGTACCACTGGCCGCTGGGCAGGACCGTGCGGTTGCGGCGGATCTCCCGGCTGATGGTGGACGGGCTGCGTCCCAGCTCGGCAGCGATCGTGCGGACTGACGCCTTCTCCCGGAGGCGGTCGGCTATGTGGATCCGGTCCGCCTCGCGCAGGTAGCGCGAAGGAGCGTCGTCCTCGGGCTCCTGGGCGGCCGCCGGCGGGCCTCGGTGTACCGCCACGGCCCGTTTCCACGAGAGGTGGTGCCGCCTGTTCTTCCCGGACACCTGCCGGCCGTTACGCCATCGCCTGCCTGTCCGGTCGTTGTTGCCAACGATCCCGCAGGCGTCCAGGTGAGAAGTTCCCTGATCCACGAGCAGAGGTATGACTCCCGCTCGCGGCTCAACTCTTGCGTCCCTGTGGCCGTCGATCCGCCCGAACCTCGAAGTCCATCGCATCCCCTGAGCTGGGGTGTTGCGACAACCACCAGAACTCAAGGATGCCCAGGGCCCTTCTCGGGCCCGGGGCATCGGTCTGTCCCGCCACGCGCTCACACGGCCGTCCACGGTCGGGCAGACTGCCACCACGACGGACGACGAGAAGACCGAAGCCCTACACACCGCGGCGGCCGGCCCGGCGGCCGGGTCGTAGAACAGGCTGGTCCAACACCATCCCGGGCGATGCGCCCCGGACGGGGGCCGCGAGGAAGGGAACGCAGCTGGTGGGGGACATCGATGACGCCCTGGACCGCGCCGACCAGGAGGGGTTCACGCGGGAGCCGCCCAGGATGGGTGGAGCGTGGTGTCGATCCAGCGGCGCAGGCCGACCCGCATCGCGTTGTCGAGACGCTGGCCCAAGACCAGCTGCGGCCCTACCTGTCCCTGCCCCGGGTCCGCGAGCGCTTCACCCCGCACGTCACCCCCGCGGACTGGGCGCTCGCCGGGCACCGGATCCGCGAGGCATCCGCACTCCTGGGCCACGCCGGACAAGCCTCCTGCGCGGGTGATGTCGCCGCCCTCGGTGACCTCCTGGCCGTCGCCGCCGCCCACTCCCCGGCCCTCGTCCGCGACCGCGTCCGGGCGGCCGCCGACGCCTTCGAGCAGGCCGCCCGCGCCCCCGGCGCCCGCGCTCTGGAGGGCCGCGCCCGCGCCGGCTGGCGCTCGTCGGCACGGGCGTTGGAGCATGCGCCCCGCGTGGCCCGGGGCGGCGGCGCCGCGGTCGTGCTCACGCTCCTGATCGCGCTCGTGGAGGCGGTGGAGGCGGCCGCCGCCTGGCACCGCGCGCAGGAGTTCCGGGCGCAGGCGAGAGCCGCCGCCGACGCGGCCGTGCTCCTGCGCGAGGCCGCCGGCCTCGCGGGTACCCCGCCCCGGCCGCCGGGGACGAAGTCCCGTACCGGGCGGGTGACGCGCACTGCGGGCCGTGGCCTGCCGACAGCCGGACCCGTTACCGGTGTACCGGCCCGCCCGCGTCCCGGGCCCACTCCGCCGGACCGGCCCGGTCCGCCGGCCCGCACCTGCTGACCTCCACCCCCAGGGAGTCTTTGCTGATGACGTCCGGATACCCGCCCCGGCCCGAGCCGTTCGCCGAAGCGCTCGGGAGGCGGCGCAGACCGCGGCGATGGCCTGCCGCCTGGTGATGATCATCTCCGACGCGGTCCGCCGCGCCACCCAGAAACGCCTCACCGGCCGGGAGGAGGAACTCGGCGAGGACGCGGAGAAGATGGCCCCGAGCTGGTCGGCCGATCAGCTGCGCGGCCACCTGGGCGACGACATCCTGGCCGTGTTGATGCAGGGCGCGGACTGGCCGCAGATGGCCCGCCAACTCGCCGGCCTGCAGCAGGCCGGCGTCGACCTCGCCACCTCCCTGCCGCATAACCGCCGGGGTCCACCAGGCCGTCACCGTGAACGCGGCGCGCATCAAGGCCGAGGGCACCGACCAGTGGGCCGACCTCCTCAAGACCACGATGCCCGAGGGCCTGGTCCGCGACGCGATCCTGGCGTCCCCGGCCTGGCCCGACATCGCCGCCGCGATGGGCCGCCTCGATGCCGCCGGGATCGACGTGGCCCGGATCCTCACCGACGCACACCGGGCTGGGGTCGGCGTGGACCAGGCGGTCGCCGCCGTCACCGCGGCCGCCGCCAAGACCCCCGCCCCCGCCCCCGCTCCCGCCCCGGCGGCGATTGCCGTCGCCGCTCCCGCTCCGGCGGCCGGTGCCGCGGCACCGGGGAGGGATGTGCTGGCCGAGCGCATGGGTGCGGCCGGTGACCCGTGGGCCGCGCCTGCCCGCCGAGTCCCCGCTCCGGCCCCCGCCCCCGCTCCGGCCGCTGCGTCCGCGCCCGCCGCTCGCGCTGCTGCGCCGCGGGTGCGGGACGCCGCCGATCCGGGGGCTGCGCCCGCGAGTACGGACGCGAAGCGCTCCTGGGGCCCCCTGACCGAAGGCCTGGACGTGCCCCGCGACCTCGACCTCGGCAACCGGGCCCGCGCCCTGGAGCAGCTGAAGGTGCACCCGGCCGCGCACTCCCAGATGGTGTCGATGGTCCGGGACATCCTCCCGGAGCAGGAAGCGGGCCTCCTGGTCGGCTCACGCCAGTGGCCGCTGCTCGTCGCCCGCATGCACAAGATCGGCGAGAGCGAGGGCACACGTTGTGGCCCAGCACCTGAACCGCCTGACGGCCGACACCTCCTGGAAAAAGGCCACCGGCACGGCCCTGGTGGGGTCGCCTCGTGGACACGCCCCTCCACGCCCTGACCACGCCGCCCTCCGAGTCGCCCGCGCCCGCTTCCCGGGTTGTGGGTCTCCCCGGTGGCGGCCCGCTCCCGCTCCACCACCCCCACCGTGGCCCCCGGCCGAGGCCGCCGTCCCCGCCCATCGGCAGCGGGCCGTGCCCGCCAGGGGAGCGGGGCGAGGGCGCTGACAGGGCGTCTGGAACGGTGCGCTATGGGCTGGATATCTAGTTTCGGGTGGCTGTGATCTGTTTGTCCGGGTGGGACCTGGATGATCTATAGTGACTGTAGGTAATGGCCTGTAACTGTCGGTTGTGTAGGTCGCTCCGTGGTGACGGCCTCAGGGATGCATTCGATCGAAGAGAAAGGGACACCGTGAGCAAGGCCCAGACCACTGCTCCGTCCGACCTTCGCGCGGACATCAGGTACCGCGATGACGGCAAGTACACGATGTACGGGATCAGCCTGCGCTGGCAGATCGGGGACAACGCCCCCGATCACGAGGCCTGGCCCCCACCGGCGGACTGGAACGAGGGCAACGCGCCCTACCCGCACCTGTACGAGGTGTGGCTCAACGACGAGTTGCGGCAGACGGTCTTCCTCCACTGGTCCTCATGGAACTGGATGCAGTCCAACTCCCACTGGGTCGACCTGGGGGACCAGGAGCCGACACGACAGCTCCACGTCAAGATCCGCGCCAAGGTAGGCGATCAGTTCACGCCGTTCACCAACGTGGTCGCCATCGGCTCGGAGCGGGCCGGCCTGGAGAAGTGGGCCGTGCGCCTGCCCCGCGGGAAGGCCCCTGCGACCGGCCCGGTGGATCCCCGGCACGGCACGGCCAACCATCCGCGCAGCCGGGCCGGCGCCGCGATCCGCGACCTGGACCCCTCACGGATCTGCGCCGAGGCGCGCCGCTTCAACACCAGCACCGACTGGCACGAAGTGGTGCCGGGGGCTGACAGGATGCTCGCCGACTATCCGTGGAACGACGCGCAGAAGTACCTGGAGTACCGCAAGTTCTTCGAGGGGAACACCCTTGCGTCCGCGGGGAACCCGGTGTTCCGCGGTCTGGATCTGGCCCCGGACGACACGCTCGGGGACTGGCCCGTGACGGAGCTGGACACGTCGGCCCCCACCCAGACCTTCACCTACGACTACATGGCGTATCACCAGGGTGAGAGCTGGTCCCACCGGTGGTTCATCACCCGCCCCGGCTGGGTTCCCTCGGAAGGCCTGAGCTGGCAGGACCTGGAGCCGATCCCGTTCCTGGTCGAGGTGCACGGTGCGCCCCGGGAAGAGGAATCCACCAGCTGGGAGTTCGCCTCGCTCCCGCGCCGGACCGGGCGGGCGGCGATCGTGGACATCTGGGGCGGCCACGGAGGACCGGACACCCCGAACGGTGAGAACGGCGGCATGACCGGCGAGTTCTTCCTGTCCGTGTCCGACGTGCTCCTGCAGTAGCCGAGCCACCGCACCGCCCGGGATCGACCGCCTCCTCCAGGCGGTCGATCCCCGGCGGTCGATCCCCGGCGGTCGGTCCCGGGCGGGAGCGCGCTACCCGGCCCAGTCCATGCCCAGCTCGGTGAGCGCGGCGCGCTGTGCCTGGTCGAGCCGGTCGCGGCACTGTTTCTGATTGGCCAGCCACACCCCGACGCGGCGAATGTCCCCGTCGGGCATTTCCTGCACACCGGCCCGCCCCGGCAGGCGGGGTGTACTGCGCGAGGGCTTCCAATCCCTTCTGGAACGCCGTACCGCCCGCGCGCGGCCCGGAACCGCAGCCGTCTTCGCTGCCGCCTGGCGGGCCCGTGGGGCCTTCCTCGCGCCGAGCGCGGCGAGTCGGCGCTGCTGTTCCTCGTTGAGCCGGTCCCAGTTCCGGCGCTGTGTGGCGGTCCAGCGTCCGATGTCCTCGCCGTGCTGGGTCACCCCCCCCGGCACGATCGCGGTCAGCCGAGCCCCGTCGGCGAGGAGTTGGGCGAGGTAGGCGTAGTGGCGTTGCCAGTCGACCGTCCACCCCAGCGGCCCTGGGTTCCAGTCGGGGTCGATGGCGGCGAGCGCGGCGGCTCGCTGCTGCGCCCGGCCCTCGTCTTTGCCGAGTCCGCCGGGGCGGCGGATGTGCGTGAGGTACTGCCCGATCTGGATGTCGAGGATGGTGGCGCCCCCGTGGGGCCGCGAGGGTGCCGTGCAGCTCGTGGTAGGCGCGGGCCGTGCCGAGGTTGGTTTCGAAGGCGTGGTCGGCGGTGTCCCAGACGATCCTGAGCTCCTCGAGCTCGGCTGCCCGTTCTCCGGTCATGGTTCCGGCCCGGTAGGCGCGCCGCTGGTCGGAGAGGCACCGTCCGAGCGGGAAGGCCATCAGTGTCGCCTCAACGGCCCGGACCCCGAACGGACCGGCCGGCCCACAGGCCGCCGCGGTCCGCCCTCACCCCGATCCGCCACCTCCCGGCCGAGCTCCGCTGCTACATCGAAGCAGCACGAGCACTTCGGCAAGGTCCACGCCGCCGCCCTGCGCGGCGACCACACCACCGCCCGCACCCTCCTCGCCGAGGGCCGGCGCATCTCCGCCACGACCACCGTCGCCCCTTTGACCCCCTGAGAAGCCGTTGCCATACCGATCACGGTGGGCGTGAGTTCGAGTGTGACCGCCCCGCCGGGTGATCTTTCGGCGGTCTGGGTATCAAGCCAGGGGTGATCGGTGAGCGAGGGGGCGGACTTCGAATGGGGGCAGCGGACGAGCAGGAACATCAGGACGGGGAAGGCTGGCTGACGAAGGCCGAAGTCCGTGAGATCTGGCCGCAGATCAGGCCGATCAGCATCACGGCCGTGGCGCGGGCCAACAGCGTACGTACCTCGGCTGCGCCCTCCCCGGACCTGACCCGCGAGCCGACCTACCACGCGGCCGACGTACGCCACGTGGCCGCGCGGATCGCCCGGGGTGAGGCCGATGTCGCGCCCTGGCAGCGGGCCGACTCCGACGCTGCACGCGACGACGCCACACCCGGCCCACCGGTTCGGCAGCCCGTCGTTTTGGGGCCCGAGAATGTGCCGGGGCTGATCCTGCTGGCAATCATCGTGGGACTGATCCTCTGGGGCCTGACCTCTCCCGACAACCACGGCACAGTGACGGACTTCGTGCGCTGAGTGCGCTTCCGCCGACTCGGTCGGGCGATCTCCTCGTCGGCAGGGTATGAAAGTGGGGCCTCCCGTACAGCTCGTGGGTGTCGAATCCAGTCGAGCAACAGGAGGCCCCTGGTGTCGCAGTCCTCCGTGCCGCCATCTGCGACGGCGACATCGTCACGCCACAGCCTCAGGAGCCCCGTAGAACGTCCGGCCATGCTGGGCGGCGAGGCCACGGTCCAGCGCCTGCGAGAACGGCCGGGTCTGGCTCATGCCGCACAACGCGGGGTACGAGCCGATCCCCGGAGACGACGCCGCTATTCTCGGCAAGATGGTCGCCGTCCTGCGCGCGCCCGCGCCGCCGACGGGCTGTCCTCCCCGACACGGTGCACGCACCCGGCTCCTTCACGAGCCAGAAGGAAGCGGCAGTGCGCCCCGTACGGTCGGAGCATCAGGCATCCGCCGATGAACGTGAGGGGCGGGAGCCCTGCATGGAACAGCCGCAAGTGACCGTGGCCGATGGTGCGGTCGTCATCGTCTGCGCAGGAGAGTTCGACCTGGACACGGCCTGTGTGCTGGCCGGGCCGCTCCCCACCCGGCTTCGGCGCCTGCTGGAGATGACTGGCGCGCTGGAGCTGTTCGAGGTTCGCGACAACACCACTGATCCGGCCGCCTGATTCCCGGAGGATGTTCCGGTGGCGGGTGTCCGGGCAGGGTCCCACCGGAAGGCGGCTTCCCCCGCCGCGCGGGCGTCGCCGGGCACGGCTCGGTGTCAACGGACCCACCCCCGTACGGTCACGCGCTCGCCGATCTGATTGCTGACACCTCCGGATGGACGGATCACCCGCCTGCCACAGCCGGTGCGTGCCCGGCGGGCGGGAGGACTCTGTGCATGTCAGCCTGCAGGGGGAATCCGGTGACGACGGAAGGCCCACGCATGCAGGACCCGGCCGGTGCCCGTAGTCACCACTGGCCGGGTTCTGCCCCGCACCTGGCCGGGCGATGGTTTCCGATCTTCCCTGCTCCTCAATGGAGCGGTGTTCCGCGGCGGTGATCCGGTCAGACGGCCGGTAGGAGCTCCGGAGGTGCAGCGAGCGCGGGGGCTGTCGCAGGCCGCGCTGGCGGCCGAGGCGGAGCGCGGCCGTGCTGCTGCGCGAGGCAGCCGGCCTGACGGACACGCCGGGGACGGGCCCGAAGCGCGCTGCGGGCCGTGGCCTGCCGACGGCCGGACCCGGTACCGCTGTACCGGCCCGCCCGCCCGCGTTCCGGGCCCGGTCCCGCTGGACCGGCCGGGTCCCGACCGCACCCGCCGGCCTTCCACCCCCAGGGAGTCCTTGCTGATGACGTCGTGCGCGCCGGACTGGCCTGAACGGGCGGGCCGCCACCCTCATCCGCCCGCAGCTCTTCGTTCTCGGCCGCCGCGATCGGCTGGTGTGCCCGCCTCAAGGGCAACGGTGCCTGGACGGCATCATGTCCTGCGTGATGAACAGAGCAGCCCTGCGTCCTGCCCGGATACCGAGGTGCGACGGTGGCCCGCCGACCTCTTCGCGCTGTCGGCCGACCGTCTGTCCGGGCGGCCACCGCGCCGGCACGGCGACGGGCGCACGCCATGACGGTGGGTCCGGTCTTCACTCCGCCGCTGGGCTGACGTCCGATTTCGACCGACGGCTTCCACGAAAGGGATGGTGAGCCGGCATGCTTGAGATCCGATGTGAGATCGACACCGAGTACCGCGGTACCGAGGCGCTGGCCGATCTCGCCTGGCGCTGGCTCACCGAAGGCGCGGAGCGCCTGGAGGGAGAGTCCTTCCCGGCGGTCCTCGATTCCACCGGCCAGGTGGAGGAGTCGCTCAAGAAGTCGGTGCCGTGCGGCCCGCCCGGGTCGCTCTGGGGCTTCCTCAGCGCCCACATTGTCGGTCGAGGGCGGGTCAGCAACCGCTCCCGGGTGCTGACCCGCAGGAACCTGCCGATGCTGCGCAAGTGGCTGGCCCTGGACGTGCAGCTGGCCGAGACCGCGGTCTACCGGCTGGACGACCGAGGCATGCCCGGTGAGGAGCTCCTGCGGATGGGTGTCGCGCGCGACGAGAGCTCCAGGGACTGGGTCAGGCTCAACGCGGTGACTCCTGAACGGCGCTTCGGGCCGGCGGCCCAGGCGAGCATGACGGAGCTCCTGCGGGACTTCTCGCAGGAGGTGGATCCGTCCTACGCCCAGGTCGGCTACGGCCTGTCGCTGGGCCGCACCGAGCACGAGGAGCGGGTCGGCCCGCCGCTGCCCTCCATGTCGCTGCCGGACTCGCGGAGGCTGCTGCGCGGGTACGAGTGGCTGATGGTGATCCCGCGCGAGATCGCCCAGCAGCTCGGCGGCGGCGACGGCATCTCCGCAGCCGGTGACTTCCACCGCGTCGAGACCCTGCGTGACGGCGCGGTGCTGCTCCAGGTCACTGCGGAGTTCGACGGCTTCACCGGCGAAGCGATCGAGCGGACGTGGCAGCTGGTGCGCCCCGCGCTGAGGACTGGGATGCCCAAGCGCTTCGACTCCGACCGGGAGGGCCCGCCGAGCCGGATCTGGTACGCAGACATCGCCTGACCCCAGAGCCGACGAGGCCGGGGACATGCGGACCGCACGTCCATAGCCCCTGGGTATCTGTTCGGCGATGGTCACCGTCGGGCGTCCGGGGCTGAGGCACTTGAACCGGCGGACGACAGGGCTGTGTTGGCGGGGCGGTGCCCGGGGCGGCTGCCGGCCCGGGCACCCGTTTCATGTCTTTACTCCATGAACTGGAAGGTCCACGCCTGGCTTTGGTTGCTGACGTCGAGTGGCCTCAGGGCGATACGGGGCGGGAAGATCCGCAGCAGGCTGAGGTCCAGGGCCAGCTCCTCGCCGTCGACGGGGCCTCCGGGGACGACGACGTGGAAGGTGTGCGGCTGGGCGCTCTGGTAGAGCGCCCACTCGCGGGGCTCGGGGTATCCGACGACCGGCTTGTTCAACTCCGGGTCGCCGTCGTAGGAGACATAGGTTTCGCTGCGGAGGTTGCGGATCGTGTAGTTGCCGTTGTCGAGTCTCTCCAGCTGCCATTCCTGCTCGCCGGGGTTGCCGGTGGGCGGGAGCAGGACAACGGGTGTCTTGGGTTCCGATGCCCCGTCCAGCAGCGTGAGCAGTTGCTCGGGAGGGCGGGTGATCGTGTAGGTGCCGTTCGGTACGGGTGCCATGGCCGACTCCACTTGTGTCGTGCGGCGCCCGCGCGGGTCGCCGCTGATCTTTTGGGCCAGGCGGATCCCTTCCCTGCCGACGTGCCACAGAGGGCCGGAAAGGCTCTGCATCACTCTTCAGGGGGACAGCGGATGCGCGCCTGTGTTCGATCTCTCCCTCCGGTGACAGTTGCTCTGCGGATCCCTTGGCCGGTGACAAGTAGCGTGCCGATCCGGTGACAACCACAGCGCCTCACCGACGCGAGAACGCAGGTCGACAGCTGCTTCTGGTGACACCTACCGTGCGTCGGCACAGAAGTTCGCACCCCGGTGGCCGGGGTGCGGAACCGGTAAGGTGTCCGGTCGTTGAAGGGCCGGGTGCACGCCGTCCCGGGCACGCCCTGCCGTTCTTCTCGGCCTGCCCGGGGCGGGCCCGGGTCCTGGTGCCTGACGCTTTTCCGTTCCTTGCCGCTGTCGCTCGGGGAAGGATGTCACCGCGAGCGGTGGTGGCAGCGTCAGGTGCCAGGACCAGATTCCCGGGCTGCGCTCCAACCGGCCCGGGCACCGTTTAGGGTCGTGGCCGGCCCGCGCCGATATGGCGTGCGTGGGTGAGGCCCGGTGCCCAGAGCGCTCTGAGGGCAGCAGTACCACCGGGCCGCCCCAAACCTCACCGGCCGCCGACCGGTTCGTGTCCGACTCCAGCCCCGCGAAGACCGGCGGAACGCGACAGGACAGCCGGCTCTCACACCCGTTGCGCGGTGGTGGGGTCGGCGTGCCATTCACGCCCGCCGCGGCTCCGGCGAGATGAACGCCACCACCTGCCGGCGGCGGCCGCCGGGCGGGTCGGAGGGAGCCTCCCATGCGGGGTCGATAGCCCGCAGGATCCCGACCCCTCCTGCACGCGTCCTGGACGCGCTCCCCGATGTCGGTCCGGTTGATTATCTGCCGCCCCCGGTTTCATTCGTGCGGGTGGCGGCGGACGACGACGTTGCAGTCGGATACCCCGGACATGTCCCCTGCCTGCCGGCACCCGGCACGGCGTACCGCGGCCCCCGCGCACTCCGGACAGTCCGGAGCGGGTTCGGGATCGCGCCGGGGGAGCGTCACGTGCACCGCGTTGCCCTGACTGCCGCCTGGTGCTCCGGGCCTGCTGCCGTACGTCATGCCGCTCACCGCTCCTCGACCGTCCACACGGCGCCTTCGACGTGTCCCCTGCACGGAACCGTCGGTGATCTGATGCCCCCTCACCAGGGGCATCGGTAGGGGCAGGATGAGGATATGGACCTCGGGGACTTGATCAGAGACCTGCGCACCGCGCGAGGATGGTCGCAGGGCAGGCTGTCCGACCAGATCAACGCCCGGTACGGGACGGCCCTGACACGGGACTACGTGTCCCGGTGAGAGCGGGGTGCGGTCACGCCGGGCGCCTACTACCTGCGGTGCCTGTCCGTGGTACTGGACGTACCCCTGGCCGTTCTTGAGAGTCAAGTGGACCGACGTGAGTTCCTCACCGACGCGGCCGGCGCCGCCATAGCCCCCGTGGTGGCCTCCAACCTCCTCACCGCAGGATTCCGCCGCCCGCCTCACCGGCGGCCCCTCCACGGAGGCATGGGAGGCCAAACTGGCCGTCTACGGTACCGAGTACATGAGCCTGGGCGCCGTCGACATCCAGCGCCGCGTCAGCGCCGAGCCCGTCACCGTGCAGCAGCAGCTCGACAACCCTCGCCTGTGGTCGGTCGCGGCCCGCCTGATGACCCTCTACGCGAAGACGTTTCCGGGGTCGGACGGTGCGAAGGCGGTGCACTGGTACCGGATGGCCGCGAAGGCCGCCGACGCGCCTCCGAGGACCTCGACACCCGCGTCTGGGTCCGCGGCCGCGCCGCGATCGCCCTCGGCTACGAAGGCGCCGCCCTCCCGATTGCGGACGTCCTCGCCGACCAGACCATCGGACCAGCACCGGCCGTTCTGGAGCGGAGGGAACATGCCGGTCGGGGGTGCCCGCACGCACCGGGCACGACGGCTTCTCGTTCGGCCGGATCCGGGTGCGGCGTCACCGGCGGCTGCCGTCACCGGGGAGGGTAGCGACGCCGGATTCCTTCGGCTCATGCGACCAGGCGGGCAGTTACTCTACTGGACGGACTCGGCCACCGGCTGCCTGTCGCAACGCGGTTTCCAGCCGATCACGAGCCTCGGTCTGAGCGGCGATCCGTCGGTTGAGGACCGCCAGCCGTTCCTGCGCGACCCGCAGGCCCTTGTCCGAGGGCGGTGCCGCAGCCACATCGCCATCCAGACATGGCAGGAACACCCGCACGTCTTCCAGGGTGAGCCCGGCGGCCAGCAGATGGCGGATGTTGCGGACTCGCGCCACGGCCCGTTCGTCGTAGACGCGGTAGCCGTTGGAGGCCCGTTCGGAAGAGATCAGTCCGGCCTGCTCGTAATGCCGCAGCGCTCGAACAGTCGTCCCAGTCGCCCTGGCCAGCTCACCGATCCGCATACGTCCCACCTCCCGGGTCACTCCTATCACGCCACGACCGCTCCGCCGTCGACCGGGAGTACCACGCCAGTGACGAACGACGCACCCGGGGCGGCGAGCTGGGTGATTGCCCAAGCCACCTCCTCGGGGCGACCGACCCGGGCCAGCGGGGTGTGCGCCAGCTGCCACTCCCGCACTGCGGCCATCTGCTCCGGCGTCAGGCCCTGGTGCTCGCCGATGGGGGTGTCGATCGCGCCGGGGGCCACTGCCGCCACCCGGATCCCGCGGGGTGCCAGCTCAACCGCCCAACTGCGGGTCAGCAGCTCCAGAGCGGTCTTGGTGGCTGCATAGACCGAGCTGCCCGGCCAGGCGCGCTGCCCCACCGACGTACTGACATTGATGACCACCCCGCGCGACGCCTCCAGGAGCGGTAGCGCGGCCTGAGCCAGCAGGATGGGGGCGACGAGGTTGGTGGCGAGCTGAATTTCGATCATCTCTGGCGTCAGCGTGCCGAGGGCGCCGCTGCGCACGATGCCTGCGTTGTTGACCAGGACATCCAGTCGGCCGTGTGTCTCCAGCACGGCCCGGATGATGCGGTCCGGCTCGCCCTCGGCGGTGATATCGGCGGTCAGCGGCGTGATCCGGTCGTGCCTGGCCGCGGTCCCCTCGAGGGGCTCGGCTCGCCGCCCGATCGCGACCACGTGGGCGCCCTCAGCGGCGAAGGCGCGGGCGGTGGCCCGGCCGATCCCGGTGCCGGCTCCGGTGACGGCGACGATCCTGCTGTTCTGTGCTGCGGTGCTGTTCATGCCGGTAAGCGTGCAACCCTGCCGCCAGCGGCAAGGTCAAGCAGCGCCTGACGGGCACTACCTGTGCCTGGTTCACCCCTTGCTGATCGCGCCAGTCGGCGCCGTGGGCGTGGTGGCCGCCGCTCTGGTGGCGGTGTTCACGGTGGTCCTCTCCGGCCGCCGTTGCAGACGTGCCGCCGCGAGGCCGGATACCCGCGTACGCCGCTTCGGCGGAACGCGCAGGGGCGTCCGTCGTTGACGGGGGTGGGACGCACACCGCTTCCGGGTTCCCCGACCTCGGGAGCGGCCCCGTGGTCCTGGCATCTGGGTCCCGCTCCTACCCCTCCGCTGGGGCGGTGCGCATCGCGGAGTGGCGGTGCCAGCCCGGGAAGAGCGCCTTGCCGTGGGCGCCGCGGGCCGGGAGCCCATGTGAGGTGGGCTGCCGACCATCCGTCCGCGGCTACTGCACCTTCCACTTCAGCGATTCCTGGTAGTAGCCCTGGGAGTAGGTCACCTTCCCGACCTTGGCACCCGCGGGGATCAGGTACGGGGCGCACCGGGTGTGGCTCTCGCCCTTCTTGAAGACCGATTCCCCGTCGTCCTCGACGCAGTCCTTCGGCCTGCTGCTCAGATCCCCGAATACGAGCAGGGGGGTCGCCTTGGAGCCGCTGTCCGTCTCGGCACCGATGTCCTTCATGATCATGGGGCCCTTCACCGGTTCCCCGCCCACATGCCGCGCGTCCACGTACACCCACGCCACCTTCTGACCCGCGAACTTGCCGTCCTTGAGCTCCTGCAGATCCTCCGGCTTTCCCTCCACGACCTTCTGCGGGGTGATGAGGAACTTCCCCGTCTTGTCCCACCTCGTGATCTCCTGCTCCTTCTGGCTGGGCTGGCCGAGCACGAGTTCCTGCGCGCCCGCCGCGGAGCCGGACTTGGCAGCCCCACCCGACGAACCGCCTGCGGTGCTGCTGCATCCCGTCGTCAGGGCCACACCGCCAAGGAGAGCGGCGGCCACCAGGCCCATGCGCCGCGGGCGTCGAATACTGTGCCGAGTCGTCATTGCTTCCTGCCATCCGAACGCGAAACCACTGGTCGTGGCCATCGTCCACACACTACTTCGGCCGTACGACAGCGACCGGAGATCCTCCCGCCCTGCGGGCACCAACCCGCCGGCGACTGCCCCCGCGTAGAAGTACGGCGGGGTGCGGTTCGCGGAGGCGTGGGGGAGTCGTGACGTTCTGGACGTGGTACTCGTCCGCCCGAATGTGGTGGCGGAGGTCAGCGCCGATCGGGCCGTTGACCGGGGTGTTTTCCGGCACCCGCTCAGGTTCCAGCGGCTGCGCATGGACGTGACCGTGGACGACGTCCCGCGGTTTTGGCCAGGGTCCGGCTGCGGCGCCGGCGCAGGAGTTTCGCGCGCAGGCGGAAGCTGCCGCGAAGGCGGCCGTGCTGCTGTGGCCTGGCCAGCGCCCCGCCACCGGGGACACCAGGCCGTCGCTGCCGTGGTCGTTCTGTCGGCCTTGCTCCGTCTGTTGGGGTGTCAGGCGGCATGGTGTATCTGCCATATGGAGATGCCGTTGTGCTCCTCTGCGACATACGGCGTGCCGTCCGGGCCGAAGGCGAGTCCGTGGGGTTCGCGGTTGCGGTGCGTGAGCGGGTGTTCGGTGATCGTCCCATTCGGGGTGACGGAGCCGATCCGGCCAGTGGCCCGCTCGGTGAACCAGCAGGTCCCGTCCGGGGCGACCGCGACGGCGTGGGGGCGGCAGTCGGCTTCGGGCAGCGCGAATCCGGTGATCTCCACGCCTGCCCTCCCGGTCGTGAGCCGTCCGATCCGCCCGGCGCCGATCGGGTGATACGCCGCCATGAACTGTCCGATGCCGGGCGGGAACTCATACGGGCCTTGCCCCCGGGTTTTGGACACCGGAGAGACTCGGATCTTGATGGTCCAGGAGAACGGAGTCTCCGTGGGGAAGAAGCATTATCCCGCCGAGTTCAAGGCGGACAGGTCGCGTTGTACCGGTCGAGGCCGGGAGCGACGATCAGGTCGGTCGCCGGTGATCTCGGGGTGAACACCGAGACGTTGCGGAATTGGATCAGGGCCGCCGACGGCCGCCGGCCCGGCGCCCACTCCGCACCGCCGGCCGCCATGCAGACGGGCGGTGACGACGTTCAGGCGGAGCTGGCCGAGGCACGCAAGAGGATCCGTGGGCTGGAGGAAGAGCGCGACATTCTCCGCAAGGCGGCCCGGTATTTCGCGACGGAGACGCGCTGGCGAACCGCTGCCGGTTCGTTGACGACCACCAGCGCCGCCACGGCGTGAAGCGGCTCTGCGACATCCTCGGCCTCTCCCGCTCGAGCTTCTACTACTGGAGCCGCACCGCGGATGCAAGAGCGGCCCGGCAGACCGCCGAGGCCGGGCTCGCGGCCCGGATACGCAAGGTCCACCAGGACTCCGACGGCGTCTACGGAGCCCTCAGAATCACTGTCGAACTCCGCGACGAAGGGATACGGATCAGCCACAAACGCGTCGCGAGGATCATGCGGACCATCGGACTTGACGGGGTCCCGTCTGCGCCCGCCGGCATCAGACCACCGTCGCGGACCATGCGACGCTTAGGGCGCCGGATCTGATCGGACGTGACTTCACTGCGGTCGTGGTGAACGCGAAGTACGTCGGCGACATCACGTATCTGCCGGTCAGCGGCGCGAAGCCGCTCTACCTCGCGACCGTCATCGACCTCGCCTCACGACGGCTGGCCGGATGGGCAATCGCCGATCACATGCGAGCCGAGCTCGTCACCGATGCCCTGGCGGCCGCCGAGCGAACCCGCGGGAGCCTGGCTGGAGCGATCATGCACACCGATCACGGTTTGCAATATACGAGTAGGGCCTTCGCTGAAGCCTGCAGGTCATCCGGGGTCCGGCAGAGCATGGGCGCGATCGGGTCCAGCGCAGACAACGCCGCCGCGGAAAGCTTCAACGCCGCCTTCAAGAGGGAGCCGCTCAAAGGCCGGAAGGCATGGTCGAGCGAGCGTGAGGCCAGGCTCGACGCCTTCCGCTTTCCCGCCGAACACTGGATCCACCTGCGGACCACCAACCCCATCGAGTCGACCTTCTCCACAGTGAAGCTACGGACCAAGGTCACCCGCGGCGCCGGCAGCCCGACCGCCGCCCTCGCCATGGTCTTCAAGCTCGTGGAGTCCGCCCGGGCACGCTGGCGTGCGGTCACCGCACCCCACCTCGTCGCCCTCGTCCGAGCCGGCGCCCGCTTTGAACATGGTCAGCCGGTCGAGCGGCCCGCGCCCGCCGCGGCCTGACCGAGCTCGACGGTCGACGAGCCGCTCGCTCAAGCCGCGGGCGGCCAAGCGATCAGCTTCAGATTCGTGGGGGTCGGATTCCTCACCAGACACCGCAACGTGAGCTGCCTGCGACGTAGCCGAGGTGTCCAACCGTGGTGGAGCAACGCGTCTCGGATGGCTCCGGCAACCAACCCCGGTGCGACCACCACGCCGTGCTCAACCCACGTCACCATGCGCTGTCCATCGACTTCCTCATGCAGGACGACGATCACCACGCCAGGCTCGTCGTTGGGCGCGACCACCCAGCGGTAGCGCTCCCCGTCGACGACAACAACCCGAGTTCCTTTTTTTGCTATGGCCATGCAATGCAGCTTTTCAGGTGTTGTATCGCCGCACCAGCTCGCGCGGAGATCGACGCTGTGCCTCTGTCGGGGCGTCGTGCAGCACGGCGGGACCTCAACCGATCCGGCGCCAGACGTCGACTGAATGTTGCCTCACACCCGCAAACTCCAGCCTCTATCCCGACGCGCTTCACACCTCTGACCAAGGGCAACCGATCCACAAGTATTGACAGTTGCTCCATCCTTCTCCTTGCCGGCCACACCGACTGGGTACGGACAGTGGCGATCGCAATGGACGGCACATGGCTCGCCACCGCCAGCTACGACAAAACGCTACGGGTATGGGATGTTGCGGAACGACGTACCGTCGCCGTCGTACGAGCCGAGGGGGAGCTGTACTCGTGTGCTTGGGGGGAAGTTGATCACGAGCTGGCAGCAGGAGGAGAGCGGGGCGTGTACCTCTTCGCTCTCCTCACCTGATCTCCGTACTTATCAACTCCCGGATGCTGGGCAGTTCCGCCCGGCGATGCACTGTGTGCAGTTCCTCATCCTTCCGGCGGGGTGTCGGCGTGGCGCGTGTGCCTGACGGTCGGGAAGGGGCGGCCGGCCCTGTCCCGTATCGCGCCGTACCGCAGGCGCTCTATCGGCATGCGGGGCGGCGGATGTGTACTGGAGGCCTGCTGCATCGAGGGGGAGGCATGCCGCACACGCCGGATCCGGGAACACCAGAGTCGACGCATGAGGAGGAGCCCTGGCTCAGCAGTGACGAGGTCGCGAAGCTGTGGCCGGTGCGTAAGGACTGGCTGTCGGGTGTCGCCTATCGTGCGGATGTCCGCGTCCGCAGGGTCGGCGGGAAAGACCGGGGCACCTGGGGGGCGGAGCCGACGATCTATTACTTCCATCCGGGAGACGTGCACAGGGCCGCGCCGGCCATCGCCGAGGGACGCGTCGACATCCCGTCGGACTGGCGCACCGACACGCCCGACGGGCGGCGGGCGGAGTTCTGGGGCATGTTGATTGCCCGTGTCGCCGGCACGCTCGTCATCGCGGTCCTCCTGGGCGGGATCTTCCTCATCCTGGGCACAGTGATCTTCTTACTGACAGTGGAATGATCACTAGCGCCGTAGCCGACGGGCGTGAACGGAGCCGGTCGCGGTACCGGTGACAGAAGCGCTGCTGAACGAGCATGTGTGACAAGCCGCGTGCCTCGTTGGTGACAACCACGCTGCTTCGTTCGGTCTCGTTCGCCACGTCATCCGGCTCTGCCGGTGACAACCACGAGCTTCGGCTCAGCACCCGGATGCGAGCACTCTGTCCGGGTGCGGCTCACACCCGTATCAGCGCGTCAACGCCGGGCCGCACCTGGAAGAGGGGTGCAATAGCGGCTGTGGGGAGCTGCCTTCGGATGGGTTGCTCCCGGCCCCGTGGCGCTGTCGACCGCGGGCAGGTCCGGCAGCCGTCACACGTCGCCGGTCACCGCCCCCGGTCGGCAGCATCACCCTTTCCGGCTCCGACCGGCCACCGGTCACCGGATCCAGTACAAGGCGGCTGCCGGGCTGCCGGGCTGCCGGGCTGCCGGGCTGTCGGCCTCCGGCCTGTCGGGCACCTGCTTTGTGCCTGGCGTGCCTGGTGTGCCGGCCACCGGCAGCGTGACGGCGCGCTGTCAGCCCGCCGGCCCCGCGACCTGCGGGGGTGGGGCGTCGGTGGGGCGGTCGAAGAGGACCAGGAGCCATTCATCGCCGCGGGTCTCCACGGTCAGGCCGGCTGCGCGGAGCGCTGCGGCCATGGCGAGGCCGAAGGCGTGCCGCAGCCCCGCCAGATCGTGGGGCGAGGGGCGGCGGCCGCGGCGGGAGCCGCGCCGCCGGGCGGTGGGCTGATGTCTTCGGGCAGCCAGCCGACCACTCCGCGCGCGTGCCGGATCGGGTGCACGCCTTCGGAGCCGGTGGCGATCTCCTCGCCGGCGTCGGACAGCACCGCGCGGACGCGGGCCAGCATTTCCTCGCCCTGATCATTCACGCGGAGGCCTTCTGCGCCCGCAGGAGGCCAAGTGCCCGCAGGACGGCGTTCAGGTGTGGATGAGGCTGTTGGGACCGTCCTGGCCGTCGGCGGTCTCCTCGTTGAACCAGTGGTCGCCGGCCGCGAGGTAGCGGAAGGAGTGGCTGCGGCCTGTGGGCAGTTCCACGGTGACCGCCCGGTTGCCGTCCTTGCGCGGAGTCAGGGCATGAACCCCGGGACGCCAGTCGTTGAAGTCACCGACGACGCTCACCTCCGCCGCAGGGGTGTCGGAGGGCAGGACGAATGTGACCCTGGCCGTGTTCTTGCGAAGGGCGCGTTCCAGCACGAAAGGCTCCTGACAGACAGGGGGAGCGGGGGTAGGAGTCCATGCTCGGTGCAGGACCGGAGCCGTGCGCACTGACGCCGCCGCTGGGTCACCCGGCCGCCGCACGCTGGCTTCGTTCATGGAGAACGTGGCACGCGGGCGCCGGCCCGCCATGTGCGCAGCTCGCACGCGGCAGGACCGCAGGCGTGTAGGGAGAAGGGCCACCGATGCGCGCCGCGTTCGCCGAAGGGGCGGTCCGCCGGTGCGGACCGCCTCCTGATGTCGGCGCGACGAAGGGCGCGCGGGCTGTGGGACGGGGTGCCGCGGCCCCCGATGGTGCGGCAGGTGCGCCGCACATGTGTCACGAGGACGGGCTTTGTTCCGGCCGGGCGGGGGTGTCTTCGCGCGGGAGCCCCCGGCCGGAAGTCCGGCCGGGGGCTCCTGTCGTCGGCGGGGTGGGTGTCGGTGGCGGCGGCGGACGCTGGTACCGCTGGTAACCACCGCCGTCGACGCCGCGGCAACCAGCGATGCCGCCGCGCGCAAGAGTCCGGTTTCATCTAGTTTGGGCCGGGTTGAGACACCCCATCAAGGAGTTCACATGGCTGACAAGGGAAAGATGGACCAGGCCAAGGGCAAGGCCAAGGAAGCCGCAGGCAAGATCACCGGCAGCGACCGGCTGAAGGCTGAGGGCAAGACGGACCAGGCCAAGGGCAAGGCGAAGGAAGCCCTGAGCGAGACCGAGGAGCGCGCCCGCGGCATCCAGGACTCCCTGCGCGACAAGCGCGACAGGACCTGACACCGCCCGGCGAGTCCCTCGCGGCTCGCGGGTGACCACGATGCGGCCCCCGGCGCTCCGGCGTAGCGGGGCCGCGTCATGTTCCCGGCGCGGCCCCGCGCCATCCGCCCTCCCATAGGCAGAGACAAATGATGCGGGCCCCCACCCCCTGTGGCACGTTCGGAGCGGGGAGGTTCCGGATCCCCCTTTCACGTTCTCCGCACCGATGCCGCACGCACGAGAGAGGTCCCCCTGATGGACGGACACGACAAGGACATCCCGGTGGCCGAAGTGGTCGTGGCGGTCGGCGACTGCTCCGAGGAGGACGCGCACGCCGTCCTCGACCTGCTCGAACGTTCCTTTCCCGCAGAGCCCGGGGCGGCCGGAGCGGCGCAAGGCGGCCGGGCCGTGACCGTGTGGAGCGCGATCCTCGACGCGGCGAAGCCGGCCGAACCGGCCGAGCGCCAGGCGGCACCCGTACGGGTGAAGGACGCGGTCAGCGTCACCCTCCAGGGAGGCCCCCGCGCGGTGCAGCGGGTACAGGCCGCCCTCGACGGCAACTTCACGGTCGAGGACATGGGAGCCGTATCGGGCGACCAGGAACGAGAGGTCGCACTCCGCATCCGCTCCTGAGGCATCGTGCGCGGCCGTCCGGCCACGCACGCCCCGTGTACGGACGCCGACACCGGGCACGCGGGGGGCATGACCGTACCCAAGACAGCCGTTCTCGTCCTCGACAGCGCCGAGCCCGAGCTGCTGGCGCAGTTCTACGCCGAACTGCTCGGTGCCTCGGCAGGACCGGCACCGGGCGACGGGGAGCTCCTCCTCATCACCGGCGGCACCGGAGTAGTCCTCGGAGTCCGCCGGGACCCCGACCACATACCGCCGAGCTGGCCGCTCCCGGAAGGTTCCCAACAGGCCCACGTGTGCATCCTCGTGAAGCAGCGGAGCCTCGACGAGGCCGAGCGCGAGGCCGTGGCCCTGGGGGCGCGCCCGGTGGCCGCGGAGGACGACGGCAGCCTGCCGGGCAGCCGGACCACCCTGCGGCGCTACGCCGACCCGGCCGGCCACGCGTTCACCCTGGCCGTCATTGACGAAAACCTCACCGCCGCGAGCTTGACCGACCAGCGCTGAGCGGTGGGGCGGCACTGACAGGCCACCCCACCCCTATCCGGCAGCCCAGTCCACACCCAGCTCGGCGAGCGCAGCGCGCTGCGCCTGGTTGAGCCGGTCGCGGCGCTGTTTCTGGTTGGCCAGCCACACTCCGACGCGGTGGATGTCACCGTCGGGCATTTCCTGCACACTGGCGCGCCCCGGTAGCCGGTCTTCTCGCGCGGTGTACTGCTGGAGGGCCTCCAGACCCGTCTGGAACGCGGTACCGCTCGCGCGCGGCCCGGTGGCCGTGGCGGTTTTCGCGGTCGCCTGGCGGGCCCGTGGGGGCTTGGTCACGCCGAGTTCGGCGAGCCGGTGCTGCTGCTCCTCGTTCAGCCGGCCCCAGTCCCGCCGCTGCGTGGCGGTCCAGCGTCCAATGTCTTCACCGTGCAGGGTCACTCCCGGCACGACGTCCTCGAGCCGCGCACCGGTCGCCAGGACCTGCTTCAGGTACGCGTAGTGGCGTTGCCAGTCGACCGTCCACCCCTGCTCGCGGGGGTTCCAGTCGGGGTCGATGGCGGTGAGCGCGGCGGCCCGCCGGCGGGCCCGGTCGGGGTCCTTGCCCAGTCCGCCGGGGCGGCGGATGTTCGTGAGGTACTGCCCGATCGCGATGTCCAGGATGGTGGCGTGCCGCGGCGCGGCCAGCGTCCCGTGCAGCTCGTGGTAGGCCCGCGCTGCGCCGAGGTTGGTCTCGAAGCCGTGGTCGGCGGTGTCCCAGACGATCCCCAGCTCTTCCAGCTCGGCCGCCCGCTTGCCGGTCATGGCCCCGGCCCGGTAGGCGCGCCTCTGGTCGGACAGCCACCGCCCCAGCGGGAAGGCTCCCTCGGCCTCGACGTGCTCGTAGGGAACGTCGAGATCACCCTCGCGCGCCCGGTAGCGCAGCGCGGCCTCCGCGCCCCGGCGCCAGTCCTGCCGTTCGGTGTTGATCACCTGGTAGCTGATCCACTTCGCGATGAGCGCCGGGTCGCGGGGCGCCGCGAAGCGGAGCAGCAGCCGGGACTCCTCCTCGCCCTCCCCAGGCACCTTCCCGACCGGCACGGACGGGTTGACGACCCTATTCTGGTTCTCCTGCGGAATAGCGAGCATTTCTACAGCTTTTTCATCGTGCGCCCGCAACCCTTCCAGGACCCGAATGAGAGGGTGGTACGAATTCGAGGAAAGCATGTCCTCTGGCTTTTCCCCGGGCGCGAGGAAGACGGGCACGACCAGCGTGGCCGTCTTGCCCTGGCCGGGATGCTGGCGCAGGGCGCGGCCGATGGCCTGGACGATGTCGACGGCTGATCCCTTGGGGTCTACGAGGGCTACCGAGTCCACGCTTCTGATGTCGACGCCTTCGCCCAGTACCTTGCAGTTGCTGAGTACGGCGCGTCCGGCCCGGCGTCCGAAGTCGGCGAGGACCGCCTGTCGGTGGGTGCTTTCGTGTTCCCCGCACAGCCACCCCGACCACACCCGCTCCGGATGCCGCCCCGGATCCACCGCATGCAGCCGGCGCGCGACACGGTCGAGCCCAGCCGCAAAGGCCTCCGCCTCCACCGTCCGATGGTGGAACGTAATGGTGGTCTGCAGCCCGTGGGCGGCCATGGTCTCCAGCAGCGCGGTCTGCATCGCAGCGAGGCGCTCGCCGCGCAGCTGCTCCTCGTACCGCTCCACGCTGTTCAGCCGGTCCGGGGTAACGACGGGGTCGGCGAGTTCCGCCACCACGATCTGGTACTTCGCCAGAAGCCCGCGGGAGATAGCCGATGCGAGCGACAGCTCGTAGACGACCGGCCCGAACACCTTCTCGTCGTCCATCGAGCACGCCAGCTCCTTCGGCAGCCGGTCACAGCGCGGCCGACCGACGTAGACCCGCCCCTCTGCCTCCGCTTCTCTGCGCTCCTTCGCCTCCGCGAGCCGACGCGCCTCCTCGGCCTCTCGCTCTTGCGCCTGAGACCGCGGCGGACGTTCCATCCAGATCCTCGGCGTCGCGGTCATGTACAACCGGCGCATCGCCGGGATCACGTCCTGGCGGTGGACATCCGCCCAGGCTTTCCCCGCGGAACCGGAGGTGCGGTGCGCCTCGTCGACGACGACCAGGTCGAAGACGTCCATCGGCAGCCCGTACGCGCCCTCGTGGGCCTCGGCGATGACGGGGAGGGAGGCGTATGTGGCGTACACCGTCACCGGGCCGCGCCCGTGCCACAGCCCCAGCTGAGGCGCCGACGTCGTCGTCCGCACGCCGAGCTGCCACAGCTGCGGGTCGTCCTCCAGCGAGCAGACCGCGACCGCGGGCCCGGTATGCCCGGCGAGCCGCCACTCCCGCACCGTCTGCGTCAGGAGGTCCAGGGTCGGCAGGAGGACCAGGACCCGACCGTGCCGGGCGAGCCGGAGTGCGGCCGCAGCCGCCATGACGGTCTTCCCGGTCCCGCACGCCGCTACCACCGTGGCCCGCAGTCCGGCCTCGGGAATCCGCTTCCCCGGCGGAATGTCCAGCCCCCGGACGATCGACTCGACCGCCTCCTCCTGGTGAGGCCGCAGCACGATGTCACCCGTCTTCTGCATTCGACGCTCCACGGAATTTCATGCGGCGGTGAACCCGCCGGTAGGAGGTGGCAATATTCTCGGGGTGCTACACAGTGCATCATACTGACCCCCAGGCTGATGCAACCCTGCCCCGGGAGATCAGGGGTACACCTCTGGCCGAGCCGTGGGGCAGGCCCGCCGGATCCGGATCCGGATGTGTGGGGGGAGGGATTTCGGGGAGGGAAGCACGGCACGGGCGAATGAGCCGATGGAAGGGGGTAGCCGATGGGGGCAGCGTTGATCACCCTTGGGGCTGCTGTGGCGGGCGGCCTGATCACACTGATTTCGGTGCTGCTGACGCAGCGGAGCGCGGAGCGCCTCCGCAGAGAGGAGCACGAGCGTGCGGACCGGCACCGGCTGGAGGACCGCAAGCACGCTCGGGACAGTCAGCTCCTCGAGGGACGTAAAGCGTCCTACGCGAAGATGAACGCAGCAGCTCGTACGGCAAGGGACGCGTTGGTCTCATGCAGTATCGAACTCCAGGGGACCGGGGGAGTCGAGCCGGGGACACTCGCCACCCTGGACAGTGTCTGGGCAACCTACGTTTCACAGCACGCAGAAGCTCACATGACCGTGTCCGATGAGGTACTCGATGCGCTGGGGCCGGTGAACGGCTCTCTCCGTCAGACGTACGGCCTGGTACAGAAGCTGTGCAAGGGCACGCCCGACCGGGAAGCTGCCATGGGTGAGCTGGAAAGACGCACGGGTGAGTTGTGGGACCGGTTGACCTTTCTGCGGGATGAGATGCGAAGAGACCTCGGCATCACCTCCAGTACACGTCGGCCTGACCTGCTGCAAGATCCCGGCTGGCTCCCCGCCCAGAATCTCAATCAGAGCCCGTCACCCCCCTCCCCGTAGCCAGGCATCCCCCTTCTTCTTGCTGCGGCCGCGGCCGCAGCAGCGGGCCCAGGTCCTGGAGGGCGGCCGGCGGCTCACGGGGTCAGTGGGTTCCCTCGTTGCCGTCGTAGGTGGGGCCGGGGGTGCTGCCCCATGTGCCGTCCTGGGGTCCGCCGCTTGCTCCGATGACCCAGAAGCCGGTCAGTGAGATGACTGCGGGTGCCATGGCCAGGGCTTTGATCCATTTCCCCAGGGCATCTTGGACGCCTTGGGCGGCAGGGCTGAGCATGATGACGGCGACGGCAACCCATATCACCACGCATAGTGTCGCGCTGATGATCGTCCATCGCTTGATCCGGCTCATGGCGCCCCCACTCGTTCTTCATCTCATCTGCCGGTCCATCATGCAGGCGCCAGCCCCGCGACAGCGGGGCCTGGTCCTGGAGGCGGAGCCGGAAGGACCTGAAGGGGTGGGAGCGTCAGCGGACACCCCTTCGATGTCCGAGCCTGCGCGGACATCTGGTGGCGCGCAAGCGCCACCGGGCCGGCGGCGCTTGCGCCGTCCCTTCACTCTGGATGTCCGCATGTGGGCGTCCAGAGATCGGCCCGCACGGGCATCTGGCGGAGCGTCAGTGGAGTTTGTCTGGAGTGCAGCCGTGGGGGCGTCGCTCCGGGCAGGCCGGCGCTGAGGGGTCTGGCAGGGCGGTCAGCCCAGTTCTTGTGCCTGGCATGATCTTGTTATGGCTATCACCGTCGAGTTTTTCGTTGCTCCGGATGATGTGACGGCAGCCGGGACGGGTCCCCGGTATCGGGGTCACGGCCTCCCGGCGGTCGTGTTCGAGGGGTTCTTCCCGGATGAGGCAGTACTGGAGTGGGAGAGCCTGTTTACCGGCGAGCCCATCGACAGTTGTGCAGGGGGAGCCGCGGATGGTGGTTCCCATAGCGAATGACGGTTTCGGAGTGTTCGAGGTGGGCGCAGGCCTGCGGGCCTTGCTCGCCGGGGCCGGCACCCTGCGGCTGGGGGAGATTGCTGAGGGGTGGGCGGCTCTCGATTCACGCGTGGACGATGAGGTCACGCGTGAGGAGGCTGCGGGCATTCTTGAGGCAGTTGGGGTGCTCGCCCGGGAGGCGGTCAGGGCTGGATGCGGCTTGTACTGCTGGTACTTCGCTCCCTGAACACGGGTGTGGGGTCGTGTCGGAGGAGGCCGGCTGTACGGCGGGGTGTGCTTTGCCAGGCATGATGCACCGGGACCGGTTGCGTCGGTCGTCTAGGCTTCTCCGTCCTGCTCCGCCCGATGGGAGACGGCTGGCCCGGCTACCGGATCATGCACTCGAAGCGTCACCCAGATCGGGTGTGGGCTCGGTTCGGGTTGGGGTGGGGAAGTTGCTGGACGGGTTCGAGCTGTGGCTGCGCAAGATCGTGGGGCCCCTGTTCGTGGGCGTGGGCCTGTGCGGTGTCGGGGTGGCTGAGGAAGGCTGGTGGCTTCCCTTCCGGCTGCTCTTCGGAGTCATGGGCATGGCTGCGTTCTGGGAGTGTGTGAAGGAGACATGGAAGCTGGTGCGTAGCAAGGAGTCGGCCAAGGCGCAGTTGGACCGGCTGGAGGATGAAGCCAGGCGGCAGTAGGCAGAGCCGCCCCCCGCCCCTTGAATCGGGTTGGACGGGGTCGGCGCTGGCAAGCGTTCGCGTGGCCCTTTTCCCCGGCGCCGGTTAGGCCGTGACCACCCCCGCGCAGACCGGGAGGTTTATGCCGTTGGGTTTCCCGTGCTGGTGGCTTCGCCACCGACCCCGTCGAAGCGGACCTTAGCCGGGGCCACTGACACTGCCGCCAGCACCCGACAGACCACCCCCGGCCCCTCGTTGCTGCCAGCCGGCCCGCGGCAGCGGGCCCAGGTCCTGGAGGCGGAGCCGGAAGGACCAGAAGGGGTGGGAGCGTCAGCGGACACCCCTTCGATGTCCGCGCT